>NZ_JBQJIN010000030.1:0-69043 GCF_052078695.1 Lysobacter sp. CA196
GGCTATCAGTTCCCCGCCGTGGTGTTCTTGCGCGAACTGGGCATGCCGGAGTTAGCAGCGAAAGTTCGTCAGAGTGTCTTCGATTCGTTTGCTGCACTTAGACGTTGACAGTGCAAACCAAAGAAAAATGCTTTGTTTTGAATCACCAGCCCGCACGAGCGGTGCATGCGCAGGGCTTTTTCATACGGGACATCCCTGTCCCGATGAAAAACGGCGCGCATCCCTGCGCGCCGCCCTCCGGGTCTTCAATCGCCTTCGCGAGTGCTCGGCTACGCACAGCAACAGCAACAGCAACGGCAACGGCAACGGCAACGGCAACGGAAAATGACAGTGACAGTGACAGTGACAGTGACAGTGGCAATGGCAATGGCAATGGCGACTACAGCAGCAATAGTTGCTGCTATTGATCAGGGAAACCGCCGCGCAACGACGGCCAGGCCGCAGCGTGCTGTGACAGCGGCGGAGTAATACGTCTACGGCATGTAATTACTCACTCGCAAACAGGCAAAAGATCAATCCACCCGCGCCACCACCGGCGTCGCCCCCACCCGAATCGTCCATTTACGCGAATGCAGCAACAGGTTGCCGGCCATGCTCGCCCGGACGAACGCGGTCTTGTCGGTTACCCGCAATTCCAGGGTGCGCGTCGCCGGTGTGGCCGCATCCTGGCGGAAGTCGTAACTGGCCGCAGTCGCGCCGGAAATCGCCACGCCGTCGAGATACCACTGCACCGCCACGGTGCCCACGCTGGGTCGCAGCAAGGTTGCGCTGAACCGCCGCGTCGTGCCGCGCGCGTAGCCGACCGCGGTGGCCGGCGACGGGAACTCAGTTCCAGGCTCGATCAGGTCGATGCCCGCCGCGGGCGAGCCGAAGCCGCCGCGATACAGCATGCGTACGTATTCCTGCCGGCAGACCGCGCAGAAGCTGGTGCCAAGGCTGCGCATCAGGCAGCTGTTGTCGACCGGGCGGAACATGCCGGTGCTGCGGTACCGCGCACCCTCGAACAGGCCGGTACCGGCGGTGCCGTCCGGCGTTGGGATCGGCAGGCCCGGGGTGAACCAGCTACGCCACTTCACCAGGCTGGCGTTGCTCTGGTTGGTCACGTTGGCTTCGCAGGCCGCGCTGCCGCTGATGTCGCTGCAGGCCGGGAACCCCGGATAGGGGCTTTCGTACTCGTCGGCGAGGCCGTGGAAGCTGTGGCCGAACTCGTGGATCGCGATCAAGGCCGCGCTGCTGTGCGCCGAGATCACCGCATAGGACCCGCCGGCGCCGCCGTAGACCGGGTCGTTGACGGTGACGATGATCTTGTCCCAGTTCGGGAAGCTGGCCGCCGCGGCCATCACCTTCGAGGACCGGGCCGTGAGCAAGCGGTGGATCTGGCTGGTGCAGAAGGTGGAATCGAGTGCGGTGGCGACGAATTGGCCGGCGCGCGGGTCGGTGCGCGAGGCGGTGTCGGCGCAGCAACTGGTGCCGGTGCAGCCGGCTTGGTACGGCGGATGATCGGCGCCGGATTGCTGCGAGGCGACGAAGCCGGCCTGCCAGTTCACGAAGCTCAGGTACTCCTTGTACGGGCTGACGTTGAACATCGCCGTCTTCAGGGACGCGGCCTGGCTGGTGAACGTGCTCTGTTCGGCCGCGGTGTAGCCGTCGCCGAGCACGAGGATGTCGAGGCGGTTGGCCGAGTTCGCTGCCTTGGCATCCTGGGCCTGCTGTGTCCCGACCATCGCGACCGGCTGCCGCAGCATCTGCGCCAGCGGTAACTGCGAGGAACGAATCGCGAGCTCCCGCAGGTCGATGCGCTGCACCGATTTGGCGTTGCCGGCATTGCCGAGCAATTCGATCTCGTCGGCCTCGGCCAGCGGCACCCGCACGACGAAGGCGCGATGCGGGTCTCGCACCAAGGGATTCAACTGGATCGCGCCATCGCCGTGTTCGGGATCGCGCGCGAACTCGGCGCGGATGAAGTTCGGCACCTGCGCTTCGTACAGCGCCGTACTCTTGGCGCCGTTGCGCGCGGCCCGATACGCCACGCGTTCCACGCCGCGCTCGGTCTGGCGCGCACCTTGTCGGTCGCGTTGACCGTCGGCCAGTTGCACCTGGGTGTAGAACACCGGTTCGGCGCGCCCCTGGGCGTCCCGTTCGAACACGATGTAGTGGGCCGGCACGGCGGCGATGGCGCAGGAACTCGCCAGCAGCCACAGGCTGGCGATGCGCAAGAACGAAGACAGGGTCATGAGAGCGTTCCGGAAGCACGGCACGACGGGCGGCCGCGCAGCGGGCGCGGCCGATTCTCGCCGGCGACTTCTCACAGGAGCTTGCCCGGACGACGACGTGGGTCCGTCTTCGATCGGCAGCCGACGACGACCGCACGCTAGCGCAGTCGCCGCACCCGGATCACCGTACCGATCGCACTATTCGGGCGCATGCGGCCCCTGGATCTGTGACGTGTTTGTGCGATTGCGCAGAAGTCATAACGAAGCCGGCGCATCGGCACACGATGCGGGCGTAGACGGGGCCGGAAAACAGGCCCGCGCCCTCCCCCTTTGCGGCCCGGTGGCGGAGTCCTTTCCGCCACGCGCGCCATCCCGGGCGCGTCCCCGATTCCGACCGGCCGCCGGTCCTTGGCGGTCGCTTCCTTTCACGCCGCTTCCGGGCGCGCCAGGTCGAATCGAGCGGGTTTTTCAGGCCGGCGCTTCCTTCGCCGTGTCGACCGGGGCCTCGGCCGGAACGCGATCCGCCGACGAGGACGCGATGCCGCATTCCGTTGCTCGAGCCCCGATCCGACTGCGTGGGAGTCCGTTCCCTTTCGCGTGAGTCATTGTCGCTTTCGGGCGTCGCACAGGCTGAGAAGTGACGCCCTCGAACGATGTTTTTTCTACGGTTTTTCTGCGGTTTTCGGCGGTATTTCGCTTGCTTTTCCCTCCTGCTTCCGTGCGGGTTTTTTACCAGTGTGGGACCTTGCGGCATCCGTGCCGCACGACGCCGTTCCCTACCGGCCGCGACGCTGCCCACGGACATAGAATCGCCTGCCCCGCGGCCCGGGTCAGTCGGGCATCGGCGCAGGCGCGGGTAGGATTTTGCCGGGGCGCCGTCGGACGCGCCCGCGGCACTCAGGGCATCACGGGCGGGTGATAGCTCAGGGTCGAACCGAGCAACCACAGCAGGCCCAGCACCAGCGGGATATGCACCAGCAACTGGATGAAGGTGAAGCCGACGATGTCGCGCGCCTTCAGGCCCAACACGCCGAGCAGCGGCAGCATCCAGAACGGGTTGATCAGGTTCGGCAAGGCCTCGGCGGCGTTGTAGACCTGCACCGCCCAGCCGAGGTGCACCTGCAGATCGTTGGCCGCCTGCATCACGTACGGCGCTTCGATGATCCACTTGCCGCCGCCGGACGGCACGAAGAAGCCGAGCACCGCCGAGTACACGCCCATGACCAGCGAGAACGTCTCGGTGGTGGCGATCTGCACGAACACGCTGGACAGATGATGGGCGAGGGTCTGGCCGTCGCCGCCCTTGGCAGCGGTCAGCAGGCTGGCGATGCCGCCGTACAACGGAAACTGGATCAACACGCCGGTCGTGCTCGGCACCGCGCGGGTGACCGCGTTGAGGAAACTGCGCGGCCGCCAATGCAGCAACAGGCCGGCGGTCAGGAACGCGAAGTTGTAGGTGTTGAGATTGGCGATCGCGGTGACCAGCGGCTTGTCGGCGAATTCGTAGGCGAGCCAGCCCAGGCTCATCGCCGCCAGCAGGATCGTGATCAGCGGGCTGTACTCAAGCCATTCGCCGGGCCGCGAACGCGGCGGCAGCATCGAGGCCGCGCGCTCGTCGGCGACGTCGAAATCGGCCGCGCGCCGCACCGAGCCGCCGCGCGGCGCGGTCACGAAACACACCACCAGCGACACCGCTATCAGCGCCGCGGTCAGCGCGATCGACTGCCACAGCAAGATGGTTTCGCTGAAAGGAATCACCCCGGTAATCGCCAACAAAGCCGGCGGCATGCTGGCCGGGTTGGCCTGCAGCTGCGCCGCAGAGGAACTCAGGCCCATTGCCCACACCGCACCCAGGCCGAGATAGGCCGCGGCGCCGGCGGCGCGGTAGTCCATGTCGAGATCCTCGCGTCGCGCGAGCGCGCGCACCAGCAAGCCGCCGAACACCAGCGAAAAGCCCCAGCTCAGCAACGACGTCAACATGCTGATCAGGCCGACGTAGCAGATCGCCCCGCGGCCGCTGCGCGGCACCCGCGCCAACGCATCGATGACGCGCGCCACTGCCGGCGCGGTCGCGACCACGTAACCGCCGATGACCACGAAGGCCATCTGCATGGTGAAGGGAATCAGGCTCCAGAACCCGTCGCCGAACGCGGTCGCCGTCGCCGCCGGGGTGGCGCCGAAACCGAGCGCGAACACCGCGACGATGACCACGCCGAGCGCCGCGAACACATAGGCATCGGGAAACCAACGCTCGGCCCAGGCGGCGCTGCGCAGAGCGAAACGAGCGAGCGGCCCGTCCGAGGGTGCGGCGGAAACTGCGGTCATGACGGCTGTCCTTCGACGAGAGCAAGGCATTGTCGAGGCGGTCACGGCCGCGACCCCTTGCACTTTAGTCGCAGGGAAGAGGCGTGGCGACGGTGATCGCTTAAGAGCAAATCCCCCCCTGCCCCCCTTTTGCAAAGGGGGAAACAGCATGAGGTTTCGTATCGACTCCGTTGCTGCTGCATCCGCTGGACGGCTTAGACCATCGCTCCGGTCGAAAACCAAACCACTCTCCCTTTGTAAAGGGGGAAACAGCATGAGGTTCGTATCGACTCCGTTGCTGCTGCATCCGCTGGACGGCTTAGACCATCGTCTCCGGTCGAAAACCAAACCATTCCCCCCTTTGAAAAAGAGGGGCCAGGGGGGATTTGCTCTTACCCCAAGCACCCGCGCCCATCACCGCTCAGCCGGCTTCGCGATCTCCGCCTTGGGCCGGCTTCCCGAGCCAATCACCGCCTCGGCGCGCAATTCGAAACTCGCGTCCTTAGAGAACAAACCCGGCGTCGCGACCGCGGTCCAGGCCGGGTAATGATCCTTGAAGAACTCGCGGTGCACCTTCAGCACCGGATCGATGCGGCGACGGAACTCGGCGTGATCGGCCGCGACATGAAAGCTCTGCAGCTCGACCACGTCCGCCAGGCTGGCCCCGGCGCTGCGCAGATGCGCTTCGAGCTGCTGGAACACCCAACGCGCTCGGGCTTCGTCGTCCGCGCCTTCCATCGCCGGAATGCCGGAGACGATGACCCGGTCGCCGATCTTCACCACCGGCGAGTAGTGCAGACCGTGGTAAGACCCCTCCCACCCCTTCGGCGCGAAATGCTCGCGGCTCGGCGCGGCCGCCGATTGCGCCAACGCGGCGCCGCTGCAAGCCGCCAGGACGGCCAGGACCAGACCTCGCGACAGCAGGCCTTGCGACAGCAGGCCCCGCAACAACAGGCCTCGCGACAACTCCAACATGACGACACTCCACCGGGGACGATCCGCCATTGCACGCCAGCGGCGCGCCCGCGTCATTAGCCGCGATCACGCATTCGGCGCCCGGCCCGATCGATCCGCGGGCATTCCCGTGCCAGCCAGCGCCGGCGCTCAGGCCGCGACGCTGGTCGCGCGCAAGACGTAGTCCAGGGCCAGACCGGCGAAGATCGTCAACCCGACCCAGTGGTTGTGCAGAAAGGCGCGGAAGCAGGGCTCGCGCTCGCGGTGCCGGGCGATCACGAACTCATAGGCCACCAAGGCCGCCGCCACCGCCAGACCGCCGAAGTAATACGACCCGAGGCCGGCACGCTGCCCGACCAGCAACAGCGCGACGAACATCAGCGCATACAGGATGCCGATCGCGACCAGGTCCATCTCGCCGAACAGGATCGCGGTCGACTTCGAGCCCATCTTCAGATCGTCCTCGCGGTCGACCATCGCGTACCAGGTGTCGTAGGCGGTCGACCACAGGATGTTGGCCGCGTACAACAGCCAACCCAGCGCCGGCACCTCGCCGCGCACCGCCGCGAACGCCATCGGGATGCCCCAGCCGAAGGCCATGCCGAGGTAGACCTGCGGCAGATAGGTATAGCGCTTCAGATACGGGTAGCTGGCCGCCAGCACCACGCCGACGAAGCTCATCAGGATGGTCAGCCGGTTCAAGCTCAGCACCAGCGCGAACGCCGTCAACATCAAGGCCGCGAACACCGCCAGCGCCTCGCGGCCGCGTACCTCGCCGGTCGCCAGGGGCCGGTGCTTGGTGCGTTCGACGTGCGGGTCGAGCCAGCGATCGGCGTAATCGTTGATCACACAGCCGGCCGCGCGGGTCAGCCAGACCCCGGCGCTGAACACGAACCAGGTCCACAGCGGCGGCACGCCCTCGGCGGCGATCCACAGCCCCCACCAGGTCGGCCACAGCAACAGCAACC
Source organism: Lysobacter sp. CA196 (assembly GCF_052078695.1). Classification (NCBI taxonomy): domain Bacteria; kingdom Pseudomonadati; phylum Pseudomonadota; class Gammaproteobacteria; order Lysobacterales; family Lysobacteraceae; genus Lysobacter; species Lysobacter sp. CA196. The sequence continues at coordinate 6,440 of NZ_JBQJIN010000030.1, forward strand.
ACCCGATCGGGCGGTCGCCGCGGGTCAGTTTCCAGTACAGCGCAAGCTTGCGCCGCCAGGCCGGCGCAGGGGTGTCGGGGTGAGCGTGATCCATGGCGCATAGAGTAACGCGGGCGCCTCAGGGCTTCGCCGCGGTCAAGTCCGGCGGGCTTTGCGCAGGGCGGCGGCGTTGGGCAGGGGTCTATGGCGTCGAAAGGGCCGGCACTCAAACGCGGCTAATCGCAGCTGACAAGTACGGCGGATGCCATGGCATCCCGGGCGCCCTGCCCCTCACCCAGGCCGGATCGCCGGGCCGGTACCGACCCATCACCTTCGGCTGCGGTTTCCGCTAGAATGCACGGCCGCACGATCGCTTCGTGCGTGTCTACCACGCGCCTGTAGCTCAGCCGGATAGAGTAGTGGCTTCCGAAGCCATTGGTCGGGGGTTCGAATCCCTCCAGGCGCGCCAAACTCCCAGCCTCAACCTTTTCTACGCCTCGTCGCAACGGCGAAAAAAGCCTTATTTCCGAGGCATTTGGCGTTTTCCATTGGTCGGCGAGTTATCCACAGGCAGGCAGGTTGGCGATTTTTTCGCCTCTCTCCGGCCCTTTTTCTCCAAGCCTGTGGTCGGCCGACCATTGCTCGCCCTTAAGATTCAAGCACTTACGAGAGCCGGTTTTTTTGATGTTTTGAGCCCAAGGCCACACCAAACCGCTTGATTCGACCATTGAAGGCATGTCGCCAATCGATTCCAGGTTCGGACTTCTGAGGCCCTGGCCCGTAAATCGAACTGGCTTTCAGAGTTCACAAGCGGGGGCTGCCCCCGGCCGAGAAGTGCTCATCGCGGTACGAACCCAGCCGATGAGAACCATGCAGCAACTATGGCCTACAGATTTCCAGTCAATACGTGGCCTCGTAGGCTCGAATCCGACTGAGGACCGCTCTGGTAAAAGTCTCGCCACAATCCGCGGTCGATCACCATTACGGAAACAGCATCGGTCCATAATCTGGCCCAACTGGGCTTCTCGTTAGAGGCGGCAATGTGCCCTCTCCCGAACCAGCAGAGTTACCGAAAGAGATAGTCCACCTCCATGCAGATGCGGGAGCAGAAAGAATGGCTAAAGGGACTAGGTATTCAGACCTGCGGGAGCATCGACGAGCGGAGAATCGGCTAGGAAAAATCGTCGAAGTCGCTGTTTGGGTCGATGCAATCTCAGACCGCATATCCGCTTTCGTAAAATCCGTATCCATAGACGGGAAGATCGAGTTCATCGATCAAGTATCGGCAGATCACTTACTCGAAGCAATAAGTGATGAGAACGAAATTGCAACTGAAAAGGCGTTTCGTCTCGGCTTCAGCTTTGCCGAACGGCAGATTCAATCCAAGCTATGAATCTCTGTCTCGCCCCCAATCCGGTTCATACGAATGCAATTCGAGTCTGAAAAAAATGCAATCCTCCAAGCTGGCACTACGTTTGTGGCAGCGAAAGAGAGCGCATTGAAACTTCTCGCACTGTATGACGAAGCGGAGGTCTCGCTTAGTTCCCAATGCTCTCTCGCGCAGCTCATCCGAGAATCCATTGCATTGGCTGACTCTTGGATCGCTGGCGACGCAATCACCGACCAACAGCTAGAGCAAATAATTCGAGGGCAGCACCTCAACAAGATCGCGACTGTCGCACTTCCCTTGGCCGCCATTTCCAAGAAGAAGCAACATCTCTTGGATCTGAAGCGCGGGTCCCTCGAACCATCGGATCGTAAGCAATCGCGTGCTAAGGACAAGCTTTGGGAGCTTGAATTGTGGGCGGCACTCAATGATCGAGGCATTCCCGCGCAACTAGAGGAGCCCGATATTATTGCTCAGACTCCATCGGGAAACATAGCGATAGCCTGCAAACGAATTTACTCTGCCCAGAATGCGGCAAGTTCAATGTCGTATGGGATAAAGCAACTAGATCGAACGGGCTTGACCGGTGTACTCGCCGTCACCATCGAGGACCTAGCAGTGCCTTCCGGCATGCACCTCGTAGCACCAAATATAGAGACAGCGTCAGACACACTCAATTGGCTCAATCGACGTTTCTTATCATTGCATCATCGCGAGCTATCCGACTATCTGTCGAAGGGCAGGGCATCCTGCGTCATGGCTTCGATTTGTGCACCGGTGCACCTGGAAGACGAAGGGATGGTTGAATGCAGAGAGATGCAGTTCTGGGCGCACCCCAATTTATCTGAAGTCAAGCGGAGGCACATCGATGAGTTTGAAGTTGCACTTTTTGAGGTTGCTGCGCCGTCAGAACACGAGTCTCGATAGACCAACCGAGATTGAAGTATTTGACCCAAGCGGCGGACCATCTGGCGATTAAGTTCACATCCAAACATCGTTAGTACTCCATGGCAGCACGACTGATCATTGAACGATTCTCCGAGTTATCCCAAACAGAAAAGGAGTCTCGCGTGAGAAAGGCAATCACCCTATCGCTTCTGCTCCTCGCAGCCATCATCGCCGGGGATCTAGTTGCGAGAGACAAGAGCGTAAACGGCGTCTATCGGCCAACGCTCTCGACAAACCCAAAGAAGTACCTTAGAGACTTTCCTTTGGGAAAGATTGCGACGGAGGAGATCATTCAGTATGTCGGCAGCCCCGATAAGAACTTCTCCCTCAATGGCTCTGACTTCGTCACTTACAACATTTCACCAAAACAAACGAGCGGCGTCATCGAATACACGTTCGAGATTAGAGGCGGAATTGTTATTAATGTTACCTATCTGAACTCAGGTAACTTCTTTGGCGCTACACAACGAGAATCCGCAAAGGAATTGCAGCCTCGATGATGCGTGAACTTTCAGTGTGATAACTAGCAAGCCCATCACCCGCCTGGCTTAGCTCAAAGCCATGGTCGCGAGCGTCCCTGACCGCATTACGAACAAGCAACAAAAGGATAGAGGAACATCGCATGGCAATGATTCAGATCGGCGAAAATTTCATCAACACTCACTTTGTTGCTGCAGTTGGCCCAGTCAAGTCCAACAACATTGCGGTGCACGCATTTGAACTGCACATGTCGGGCATGCCTCAGCCATTAGTACTGCGCTTCAACACAGCCCAGACAGCTGAACAAGCTCGCAAGCAAATCGTGGACGGAGTTCCCTAGTTGCACAGAAAGATCGCCCCGCCCGAAAGCGGTCGCTCTTATACAGGTCGTAGGACGCGATCTCATCATAAGCCCCCTGAACCTGAGACCCGACCCAGATTTATTCTTTGTGAATCGCTGTTCTAGGCAGCGGTCGACTGACAACTTTTGCCGTGGCGGCTTCGCTGCTCGGCCCAATCCAGACATTAATTCGATAACACTATGCGTCGCTACTCACTGAACAACCCTGACTTCGACATATCGCCAATCCATCAGTTGGAACTGGAATGGGCCGGGGCCGCTCATCAGGCTCTGGCCAGGCAACTCGGATTCCAGGTCCAGTTCGCGCAGTTTTTCAAACATCTTCTCGAGAACCTTCAATCCGTACCCGTGGACCATCCTGATTGGCAGCCAATGGGCCTGTCACTTTCGGTACGGTCCGGAGCGATCCGCACATATGTGCTGCTCGCCGTTTCTATCGCAGAGGCAGCGTTGGCCGCACTTGGCGAGGAGCGTGGCTATGGTCGCCGTCCAAATGAACTCTATGCCCGTACGTTTGGTGGCCTGCTCAAGGCATGGGAGGACAACGGCCAACCCCGGCCCGAGATCGCTAATATCTGGGATCAACTTCAGGTGCTTAAAGCTGTGCGCAACTACATCCACTTACCAAATGCTGCTGACGCCGATGACGCGCATTGGCGAGAAATACTCGCTCGTCAGAATGAAATTCTGGTTGCATGTGACACGGTAATCGATCATTTACGAGACCTCTGCCATATCTTCCGTGACTAGGACATGTGGATGACCGACTTGACTTATTAAACAGCCCTGAAATGGAGACTCTTAGATGATCCAGCTTGAGAACGAAATGATTGTTCTGCGCCGCTTCTTTGAGCCATCGAAGACTGCTCCATACGGCCCTGTTATTTGGGAACCAGAAGAGTCCGATCCAAACGCCGCGTTCAAGCGCAGCTTGGTCGACAAAGCAATGCAGGTGATTGCTGCAGGGGACAATTCATTGGCCGGCGCCTGTTTCACAATGCCTGAATTTGCTGAGTCTGAGTTCGATGCTATTGGTGAAAGACTTTTCTCAGATCCTGAAGAGCGCACCTACCTTGAATTGGCCTTGACCTGCGAGAGCGTCGTCAAGATTCTACGCGCGACTATCGCATAGTGGGCTGCCTCAACCAAGATGCAAAGGCATCCGAGCGATTCGTAGAACCTTTCTTGCGCTCCTTTCCAGCTGCGTCGCTGTAAGCACGAAATTCCCTGAACGCTCGCTAGCAGATCACGCCAAGCATGGGGTTAGCTCGAAAAGAATTACGGTATGGCAAGTAGCCGATATCAGTGCTTGTAGCACGGTACGTCCATCCACAAGTTCAGAATTACCTGGGACAGCTCCTAGATCGTATAGGCAGAGCCTCAGAAGTTGACCCGAGACCGCGTTGCTGCCGGCCAAACTCAGAAGCCTCACTCAGTTGGAATGGAATTCATGAACCGACTCGTAGATCGATTCTCGGCCTTTGCGGCTGCCTATAAGAAGGAGTATCGATACAAGCTATGGAACCTTGTGGGACTGAACCATGGATCTGAAATCAGAACCTTCTTCGTTCCATACAGGGAATGGGACGCTTCACATGTAATTGCCACAGAAGTTCAAAAGACCCGAGATGTGCTCAACACCTTTGATGAAGTCCTGGCAATTGAAAACCGCGACTCGGCAGAAGACCTCGCGCTAATTTCGCTCGCCGCCAAGAACCGCGCTGAGCTCATGTCAGCAAAATCGGACTTCTATCCGGTGTTCACTGCGCTTATAGGCTTAGGCTTAGCCGTATGGGCAATTTTCATACACGATCTTTGGCCAAAAATGTTACTCGGCGCCGGGGGATTCGTCTTTGCAGCAACCGGTGCACTGATCCGCACTCACACTCGCGAGCAAGTAGCCTATTTAAAAGAGCTCACCAACCTCATTGAGCATCGAGTCAAGTATCCCCGCCAAAAATGAGATCGCCTCAAAACGAAGCGTGCCGGAAGCAACTGAATCGACCGACTCGCGATTTCACTCACAGCGTTTTGCGAAACTATCCCGTTACTCTCGCTGGGCATCCGAAAGCCTATCGACTGCGTCTCCAGGGACCCACAGTTCGTGCTTTGCACGAGTCATTGCAAGGTATGCACCATTAATCGGGTTGTACCTTTCTAGCCCGCCAGTCGTCGGATTCTCGAAGCAGCACTCACTGAGTGAGACAATATCGTTCTCGTAGTTCTTCGTATGCTCAAGCAGACCCAGCGTAATCCTCTGCTCGCCGTCGCCTGCCTGCGCAGCCAGGAACTTGCCCCAGCCAGACCCTTTGAAGTCCTGCCTTAGCATTCGCATTACATTCGACTTACCCTGCTTAGTCAGCAGAGCGGCAAGAGTGCCCCAGGTATAGTGGCCCGTAACCGCTATAGTTGATGGCTCGTTTGAGGCCTGGAGAGCCATAGCGTCGACCACCGTTCTCGATAGGCGTGCACCCGTCGCCGGGAGAAATCGGAAAGACGCACCCTGCTCTCGGAGACGAATCGCGTCGTCCAGAAGTGACCACTCGTTGCCGTAGATTCGTAGTCCGCACTCAGGCAGCGGAGCACTACCTCGATAGGTGCGCAATCGGGTCATATGTTCACTTGAACCCGAAAATGGTACTTGGATTAGCCTAGCTGGGGCCATTGAAAGTGTCCGTTCAATTAGCCTCTCCCCTTCCAACCCCAGACGCACCGAGCGAGCCATTGTTACGGGTTTTGCTCGTTCGTGTCGTCGTGCGTATCCACGAACTCGCTGATGCGGGTCGCCCATTCTCACGCAGGCGCCATCGTAGCGGTCGAAGAGCTGGTGCCAAGGTCCAATCAGATCATGGGATTCGTCAACGAGTAGAGTCCCATTGGAACTCGGGATTTCGACGTCGTTGATTGCTAGCCATTTGACCAGATGATGCAGCGTCACATCGAATACTGGCCCCTTCTTTGGATACATGGCAAACATCGCCTTCCACAATCCATTTGCTGCAGAAATGTATGCCGAAAGGCAATCGGTCTTTGCACTTGTTCTGGCGAAGTGACTTGGTTGAATGTCAGCAGACTCGCCGCGGGACCAAGAATCGATGGCCCTCTTGAGTGACCTTAGTACGACAACCGGATGTTGCCCCCCAATGCCGTAAATGCCCGCATGGGCGACTTGCTCCTCTTCGGTATACAGCGAAGTCTTTCCCGCGCGGGGAATGCTCCAGCTCTGCCCACGCCTCGCATGGCGATCAGCCATTCCAGTGGCCAAGCTCCAAAGGGTCGTCGCGACCATGCCTTGCGCAGTGGCATGTTGCTCGAATCCGTACTTGCGCGCTGCATCGGGTGCCAAGTAGGTAAATCGAGACCCCAGACTCGCATTTAGGGTATGGATCAGATGGGTCTTTCCGGTTCCTGCGTAGGCATCGAGAGCGACGTGGTCGTCACCTGAGCTCGCGATGATAGCCGCAGCAACCGCTTGATCTCGGGTACCGTGCAGCCGAATCACACGGCGACCTGCGATGGGTTCGGTGGAGTACTCCTCGTCATCCTCCGAATCTTCGCCGTTGCCGTCCGCGGCAGCCACAGGCACGTCGTAGTCGCTCAGGGTCTGGCGACACGAATCTTGGAAGTCGAAGCTGTATGTGCGTTTGGGTGTAGCCCAGACTTCCGATGCCATCTGCGCTTGGCTTGCGAAATGGACGTGGTGGTCAAACAGTCGCTGCCTGATCTCTACCTTCGCTCCATCAACGACCTCCTGCCTGAACGACTCTAGCTTGAGTGCCCCGGCTGGCTCGTGCATGCGGAAGGTTTCCGTCGCCTCCGCTAGCAATCGATCGAGCCCACTGACTCGAAGCTCGCCCCTCAGTAGCATCTGAATCGCCAGCAAAGCGGCCCGCTCCACTGGCAGATTGGGCAAGTCACCCTGACCGAAGAATGCCTTCGCAGAATGCGAAGTAATTGGCAGAAAGTAGGGGCGGTCCGAATTACTCATATCGAGCTACTCATCCTCGGCACTCAGGCGTCACCGTCCAGACTTCAATGGACCGAACGCGGGGAAGGTTCCAACGAGATCCGATTACAACATCGACATGTCATACGAACGCAATTTCCTCTGGTGCCCACACGCACATCCAGATGGCAATCCACGTTCCGGTACCTGTTTCGCAAGACAGCCGAACGGTTAGATCGGCGGCCGTCGAACGGCAAGCACAGCAGCCCTTACCTATCACAGCAATTTTCCGATCCGAGCCAATCTTCCGGAGCCCGGACATATAGACAGAGACCCGCCGGAGGCGGGGCTTTGTCGTTCTCGCAATCCTCGGCAGCGACCGGGACTAGGCGCCGGTGGTGGCGCTAGATTTCCTCGTGGTCACCGCCTTCCGCGCTGGCTTCTTTTGTGCTGCTCGCTCAAGTAGCGCATCGACTTGCTTCTTGCTCAGGCCTCGCAGCGCAGCAATCTTCTCCAGAAACTCCTGTCGTGGCCGAGTATCGGTCTGCTCCCAGTTGTAGATTGCTTGTGAGCTCGCTCCCAGCAGTGGTGCGAAGGCCTCTCGGCTCAGCCCGAGGCGTTCGCGCAGCTTCCGAAGTCCGGCCGCCGAGTATCGAATCGCAGCTGCCGGAGCATCCGGGTCCTTCTTGACCGGATCGGCCTGGCGAGACCCCTTAGAGACCGTCTTGACCCCACGCCGGAGTGCTTCAACCTCCTGCTTCAACGAAGTCAGTTGCTTACGCTGCGCCAGTATCTGCTTTTTCAGTGGCTCGACCTGCTGCCGGAACTCCTTTCGGGTCAAGCGAATGATCTCGTCCTTCAATATCGAAGCGATGTTCGGCATGCAATCTTCCTTATGATTGAGTACTCAGAATATGCGATCGCCCCACTGGCGACCAATCCCTGCGGTATTGCTTGGTTGAACTAGGATGGCGTGGCTATACCAACCAGACGTAGCTGCTCGGACCACAGCAGGGGCGGGCTGATGCCAAGACGGTCGATCTGCACGTCTGGAATTGTGTCATCCAATATCCCGGCGATGATCTCTGGGGCCAACAGGGTCAGGTTGATGATTCGACCGACGTAGCTGTTGTCGGTGGATTCGCTCTCAGCCAGTTCTTTCATCGAGGCGATCTCACCCCGCTCCAGCATTCCTCGCCAGCGGTAGCCCTTGGCGAGCGCGCGTTGTAGCGAGGTCAGCTGAGAGCCGCTTGTTGCAGAGTCGCAGTCCTTAGCCTGACCGTAACGCCGTCGGCCGGCGCGGCGACTAATAGCGAGCGGCACGATCACGGTCAGTGCGCCGTCGCTTGTTCGCACGACGCGCGGTGCACCGGTCGTACCGACTACGGGCGTCATGCTGCAATCCCTTCACGGCCCAACTCGTCAACCAGAGACGACACACCGTTCGGGTGAAACCTGATCTCCATGGCGTCAAGATTCACCACGACCTGCTCGATCAGCAGCCGAAGGAGCCGCTGCTGCTCGGCCGGAAACAGCGCGTCCCAAACCTGATCAAACTGTCGTATCCCAACCACGATCATGGCCTCGTCCAGCCCAGCCTCGGAGGCTGCGGCCTGCGCGACAATCTCCGAGAGCATCTCTGGCGTGTTCAGCATCTGTCGTACGTATCCCACCACGATGCCCTCCAATTCGGCGGCTGGGAGCCGGGGGAACCTCGCCGCTGTCGTGCCCTCATGAATTTGCGCGGTGCTGATGTAGTACCGGTACAACCGGCCATTGCCCTTCACCGTGTGGTAGGGCGTCATGGCTCGCCGGTCCGGGCCGATGATTAGCCCCTTTAGCAGGAACGGCACCTTGGCTCGGCTCGCGTTACCTCTGGCCGCTGCGTTACTCGCCAGAATGGACTGCACCTTTTCCCAGACAGCACGTTCAATGATTGGAGGATGGCAATCGGTAAAGTACTGGTCCCGATGCTTAAGCTCTCCCAAGTACGTTCGGTTGTGCAGGATCTTGTGAATGGTGCTCTTGTCGTGCGGCTGGGACGTGCGAACACGGCCCGCACGGGTAGTCCACGCCTTGCTTTTGTAACCCATGCCGGCTGCGTCACGGACGACCGCAAGAATGGATTCGGTTTCGACCAGCCGCTGGAAGATGAAGCGAACTTGCGCTGCTTCAAGATGGTTGATCGCAAGTCTCCGATCCTTGATGCCGTATCCCAGCGGTGGGATGCCATGCATCCAGAGCCCTTTCGCCTTACTAGCGAGCATTTTGTCGATGGCTCTCTCGACATCGAGGTCGCGATCGTACTCGGCAAACGACATCAGAATGTTCACCGTTAGCCGGCCCACCGTATCGGCGGTGTTGAAGCTCTGGGTTACCGACACGAACGCCACTTCTTTCTCTTCCAGTACTTTTAGCAGCTCTTGGAAGTCGCGTATGGATCGGGAGATGCGATCTATCTTGTAGGCCACGATGACATCGACCAAGCCTGCACGAACATCCGCCATCAACCTCTGCAGGCCCGGTCGGATCATGGTCGCGGCCGACCAGCCCGGATCGTCATAGACGGTTGGGATGGGCACCCAGCCTCGCCCGCGCTGGCTGGCTATGTACGCCAGCGCGGCGTCACGCTGAGCCTCGATGGTGTTGTACTCGCGTTCAAGGCCCTTCCTTGTGGATTTTCGCGCATAGATGGCACAGCGTGTGACCGGTTGATGGGCACTGGCGCCGGTGGCTTGAGCGTTCATGCGGCCACCCTCACCAGGATGCCCTTCAACGGGTGGCACTCGACCACTAGGACGCCATGTCGCTTGAAGAATCGACTCAGGTGCGACTCTCCGTCAGGATCGTTGGATATACGATCCAGAGCGGTGACCGCCACACAGTCGATGGCGCCGGCCGCGACCTCCAGAAGAAGCCGCTGGAAGTTCGGTCGGACCTCGGTCCGGCTGCAGACGCCTTCGTCCGCGTAGTGTGAGACGATCGGCAGGCGGTCGAGTCGTTCGGCGAGATCCTGCTGCACGACATAGCGCTGGTATGCGATGAAGTCAGCATCGACGCCTTCGGAATAGCAGTAGACGGCGACGCGAACCGGTTTGCTCAGATTCAACATATGCGTTCCTCAGTATCTTTTGATACGCAGGGCCGACAGCGCGCGTGCCAGCCACGGGGCAGAAGGCCCGGTTTGAGGCACGTCGCACCTAGGTCTCTCGACCGCGAGACTTTCATCCGCTTCCGATGCCTCGGCGGGCCGCCCTCTCGCGACGATCAGCGGCACACCGGCGAGCTCAAATCGAACCCGAAGCCGCAGGTCGTCCATGTACGACCGAGTCAGCCGGTCATCGGACGCGACCACAATGGCTCTGACGAACCCGGCGTCCATGTGCCGAAGCATTGATTGCAGACCCGGGCGCCTGACCGTTGATCCGGCCATGCCGTCGTCGCAGTAGGTGACCGTCGCGGATTCACCGAAGGCTTCCTCGGCTGCTCGCTGCGCCTGCGCGTACTGCTGCAAAATGGCGCGAGGGTCTGGCACGTCCGAGCGCGCGTAGATCACAACGTTGCCCACTTCCTTTTCACGGCTCATGTCTTTCTCCCTTCTTACTCGTCTGCGGTCGCAGCCCGAAGAATGCGGGCCCCGACCAGCGCGTCCCGGTGATTTCCCTGGCGATCTTCGACAAGCTGCCGTAGCGCCTGCCGTCGTAGTCGAACCCGCCGTCGTGCAATACCGTGACGCGATGAAGTCGGCCGGCGTGCTCCCGTGTTAGGACCACACCCGGCGTCGGCGCAGGCGCTGTGGTACGGCGGGTGACCTTGCCGGTTTCGACCAGTCGCTGGATGCGCTTGGCGTCGCTCGTAATGAGCGGGTTCTCATCGGCCTGATACGCCTCTTCTTGTAGGCGATGGGCCAGTCGACGCACTGCATACCGGCGATTGTTCACGCCAGGCGGCTCGCCGAAGTACTCCAACCACTTCACTTTGATTTCTTTCCACGTCAGGTGCGGGAGCGCCGCTACCTGAGCGGCCAGGGTTCTCTGCGCAATACTTTTCTCGATCACAGTGGGCCTCCGCGGCTCTCCAAGGGGTGGTCATACACCCTCGTTTCGCCGTCGTTATCAAGCCCAACTTTTCCGGAGAAACCACGCGTACGAAGATCCTTCCGATGCAGACGTCGCAATGCAGTCACGATCAGATCGGCGATCCGCGCTACCCGCTCCTCGGGCGTACTCGATGTGATGCTTCCATGGTCTTTGCTCATAGGTTGTCCTTACCTTCCGATAGCGTCGGCGGCAGCAGATGTTTGCGGATCGCGACTTCCCCGTTCTTCCAATCGATGAATCGCGTGAACTCCTTGCGACTACAGATTTGCGAGATACTCGTGTTCTTGGTGCTGTAGCCCGCCCGCCGCAGCACCCAGCTTTGTCTGGGGCGGGGCTGGCCGGCGTCGTGCGCTTCTGCTATCGCAAGCACAAACGCCCGCTGCTTCCTTTGAAGTGAGAGTTCTTCCCCTTGCAAGCGCAAGACCGATCCATCGTCGCTGAGCTCGAACCACCTGCCGGCATGGGTCGAGTTCTCTGGGTTCGGGTCAAGCAAAGCAATCGCTGTTTCCAACTGTTCCACGCTCGTCACCAGCCCCTCGCGCTCAATCCTCGCGACTTTGACGAGCGGGATAGCCATTCGCCCGTTTCCACTCAGTTCCGTCGGCACGATCCGCTTGGTCGTAAGCAACACCTGTCGCTCGGCGGCGTCTGCATCGAGCGCCGCGATCGTCTGGTCTACGTCATCCGTCCAGATGTAACGGAACAGGTACACGGAAACGTTCCTCTGCCCCATCGAAACTGTCGCTAGGCGCCAAAGACGATTCGGCACCAGGCACACCGGCTCTGCATCGGCGAGTTGCGCTGATAACTGAGCCGGCAGCCAGTCTTCTCGTACTCGCGCTGCCGCAAACGGTTGCCAAAGTTCAACTTTTCCGCCGCACTTGAGGCAGATCAGACTTTGATCGTCGTAGGTCCACGCGTGGCGAAGCAGTTCGGCGGCGCACACCTTGCACTGACTACGAACGGCGCGCTTTGCAGGGAACAACGCACCGATCAGAACCAACGTTTTGAAGAATCGGCTGTTATTTGCGGGCAACAGCGGGCCATACGGCTCATTGTTGAACCGGTCGAGGTATTTCTGGAGCACAGTAGAACTTCCTTACCGCGACGAATCGCGGACACAAGGCCCCGTGCAGGCCGTCGCCGGCCCGATGGAATTCTCTTGGACTAGTGAACGATCAGCGAATCGGCGAAGCCGATACCACCAAATCGCCTAGTTTTTGCTCATGTAGAGCGTTAGCGATCGCCATCAGCGATCCGCTGAAAGCCGGAATGCCGACGTGCATGAGTAGAGGGAGAAGCGTGCCCGAGAGGCGCACTGAGGAGGTATGGCGAACGAATCCGTTGTTCATAGTGGGTCCTTCGTTGAAGACCACTTTAGAGTTGTGGCTGGAACTGAATCGAAGCCTATCGCGCCATTCATGATGTGCGCAATATCACAAGTGCATTCCGGCCGGTGCGGGACAGCACAATCCAATTTTGGTTCATGCTTCGTTCGGATTGAAGCATCCGAATGCGATTCGGTGCTCTCTGCTTCTAGTCGTTTCTAGCTTGATCTAGTCTCCGATCTAGTCGTTTCCATCTTTCGGTTCTAGCCGGCTTTGTACGACGCTTCTCCGCGAAAGCACATTCGTGTCATCGCATGAGAGGAGTTGTTGTAGTGAGCCAGCCCAACCTTTCTACCGAAGAACTTGCCGATCGCTGGAGCGTCACCACGCGCACCATCAAGCGGTGGCGCAGCGAAGGCATCGGCCCGCGTTCGTTCAAAGTCGGCCAGGTCGTCCGATACCGGCTCGACGACGTTGAGCACTTTGAATGCCGCGCGCCGAGTACCGCCCCGCAAGCCGCCGGGGAGGCCGCATGACCCTATTGGAACGCTGCATGGGTCGGCCAGCATCCGAACTGGCGGACTATTCGCCCGAGATGCTGCTCGACCTGAAGAAGCAGGCGGCTGAGGCGCTTGCGACCGCCAAAGCGAACGCCGACTGGATCGATCGAGCGCTGGACCTGAAGTACGGCTACATCGCGGCGCAACAGCGTTTGGCCGCCGACAAGGACACCGGCACGGTGTCCTTTGCCGATGGTGACATCCGCGTCAGCGTTGAGTTGCCGAAGAAGGTGGAGTGGGACCAGGCGCAGCTCGCGCGCATCGTCGAGCGTATCCGGGCCGCCGGCAAAGACCCCGCCGAGTTCGTGGAAGTCACCTATCGGATCAGCGAGACCAGGTACAACGCCTGGCCCGCCTCGTTGCGCACGTCCTTCGACGCCGCACGCACCCTCAAGACCGGCAAGCCAAGCTTCCGCCTGTCCGCGCCCGGGGACGAAGCGTGACGAAAATCACAATTTTATATTGCAGCAGCATTTTGTCCATCCGCGTGGCGGACGACGACGAGGCCTGCATTTGGCTTCTCTGTAGCTCACGCCGCCGTTCCGCCGCAGACGCTCCGCGTGCCGGAGACCAGAGGTCGATGCCGGCCCCCGCCCAGTCCACTTCCCCCGCTCCCACGGACGACCCATGGAACGACCTGCTGCGCAAACTCTTGGGAGGCCGTTGATGACCCTGCCGATCATCACCGCGGATCAGCGCCTGACCGAGGTCCGCGGCGTCAAAGGTGTCCTCGTCGGCCGCTGGGGCCTGGGCAAGACCTTCCAGCTGTGGACGCTCAATCCGAGCACGACCTTGTTCGTAGATATCGAAGCCGGGGACCTGGCCGTAAAGGACTGGCCCGGCGACAGCCTGCGCCCGCGCACGTGGGAGGAATGCCGCGACATCGCCGTGCTGCTCGGCGGTCCGAACCCTGCACTGCGCGACGGCCAGCCGTTTAGCCAAGACCACTACGATCGCGCGCGTCAGCGGTATGGCGATCCGGTCGGGTTGGAGAAGTACCGGACGATCTTCCTCGACTCCATTACCGTCGCCGGCCGGCTGTGCTTGCAGTGGTGCAAAGGCCAACCCCAGGCGTTTTCGGACCGAGCCAACAAGCCCGACATGCGCGGTGCTTACGGCCTGATGGGTCAGGAGATGGTGGCCTGGCTGACCCACATCCAGCACACCCGAGATAAGCACATCTGGTTCGTCGGCATCCTCGACCAGCGCACCGACGAGTTCAACCGCAAGTTCTACGAGTTGCAGATCGACGGCTCCAAGACTGGCCTGGAACTACCGGGCATCGTCGACGAGGTGATCACGCTCGCCGAGATCACCAACGGCGACGGCCCGCCGTACCGCGCATTCGTCTGCCACACCGCCAATCCCTGGGGGTTCCCCGCCAAGGACCGATCCGGTCGCCTGGAGTTGGTCGAGCCGCCGGACCTGGGCCTGCTCATGCGCAAGCTCGGGGCGCCCGAGGCGGCAGCCCCCAATCCTCCCTCCCTCCACTAGTTCGCAGGAAACCTCATGTCGGTCTGGAACAACTTCAACGACGCCGAGAGTCCGGCGTTCGCCCTCATCCCCAAAGGCACCTTGGTCAAAGTCCGCATGACCATCAAGCCCGGTGGCTACAACGACCCGAGCCAGGGTTGGCTGCACGGCTGGGCGACTCGCGGTGATACCGGCGCCGTCTACCTCAACGGCGAGTTCGTGGTACTCGAAGGCAAATATGCGCGTCGCAAACTCTGGTCGCTGATCGGTCTGCAGAGCTCGAACGGACCGACCTGGGGCCAAATGGGCCGCAGCTTCATCAAGGGCGCGCTCAATTCCGCGCACGGTCTACACCCCGACGACATGAGTGCCGCCGCCCAGGCCGGCCGTTGCATTGAAAGCTTCGCCGACCTCGACGGCCTGGTGTTCGTCGGCAAAGTCGATTGGGAAAAGGACAGCTACGGCGAAGACAAGGCCGTCATCAAGATCCCGATCATGCCCGATCACCCCCAATACAAAGAGGCCATGGGATCGGTCGCTGCATCGGCCAACGGCTACAGCGCGCAGTCGGCGGCGGTACCGGCGCACGTGGCGAACGGTGTGCAAGCCGAGGCGGCACCGGCCTCCAGTCGCCCGGCGTGGGCTCAGTAAGGCGGCGCGTCCATGTCACACACCGCACGGCTGCAAGAACGCTATCCAAACGGCGACGGCATCTTTACGGAGTTGCGCCTGCTGGCGAGCGCCGATCTTGACGCACAGATCCAACACTACCGAGCGCTGGCTCGCGAACACGATCGACATGCTGAGGCGTTGATCGAGTACCGCAACCGGGTGTTCGACCATTCCCGCCATGGCCGATGACGCTGTGCTGGGCCTGCGGCAAGCCCGCACGTGGCTTCGGCCATCTGGACGTGCGCCGCCGGATCAGTGATCCCCGGCGTACCCCGTACCGATGGGCGTTCTGTTCGACGACGTGCCAGAACGCCTTCCACCAACTCTACGACACCCGACGCCGGAGCGATCCGGCGTCGATAGAGGAGCTATTGCCTGTGACCCACCCACTCACCCACGACGCACAGCGCGCATGCCTGAAGGCATTGGCCTCCGTCGCTGGCCGCATCGGGTTCGACACGCCGCTAGGCCACTACAACCAGGCGCAAGCCACCCAGGTCATCGAAGCCATCACCCAGGCCTACGAAGCGTCGGTACGAGCACAGTCCAATCCGGTCGGCTACAAGGTGGCGCCCCCACTCGACGGATTTGAGAACGACACGATTCCATTTTGAGTTTTGGCATTGCCATTTTCTTTTTGGCATTTGGCACTTTCGACGTCGAATTTATGCTTGATTTCAACACGCATGACCTATCCGAACATGTCGGAACCCTGGTCGATAGAGCCATGGAGCGCGACGCGGCTTTGCTGCCGCCTCGTGCCTACCTCGGTGCGTCCAGCCTTGGCGAAGACTGCGCCCGTCGCCTGCAGTTCCAATACTTCAATACCCCGAAAGATGCAGGTCGGCACTTTCCGGGTCGTGTACTGCGCGTGTTTGCCCGCGGCCACCGGGTCGAAGACTGGATGGCGGACTGGTTGCGCCTAGCCGGCTTCGACCTGCGTGCTCGTAACGAGCACGGCGAGCAGTACGGATTCACCGCTGCCGAGGGCAGGATGCGCGGCCACGCCGATGGCGTGATCGTCGCCGGTCCCAGCGGCTTCCGCTATCCGATGCTCTGGGAAAACAAAGCGGTCGGCGCCAAGACGTTTCGCGAGCTTCGGAAGAAGCGGCTCGCCGCCAGCCGCCCGGTCTACGCGACCCAGGTGGCCCTCTACCAAGCGTACCTCGGTCTCCATGAGCATCCGGCGCTCTTCACGGCGATCTGCGCCGACGACATGGCGATCTATGCAGAGCGGGTCAACTTTGACCGCGGCTTGGCACAGCGTGCATCGGACCGTGCCGTCCACATCCTACGTGCCTGCGATTCCGCTGAGCTCCTGCCCCGCATCAGCACAACCCCCACCCATCAAACCTGTCGGTACTGCCCCTGGCAGGACCGCTGCTGGAGCCTGCCCCATTGAATACATGGAACGATTTCAACGACGCTGAGCCGGCGTCCGCACCAAACGGTCAAACCCGACGAGCGGAGGTGAGATCCGCGCTTCTGCTGCGGCTGGAGGCGTTGCTAGCGGCACTATTTCCCGACGGCAAGTCGCGGCGCGGCAGATTCACAATCGGCGATGTCCACGGCGCGGCCGGAGACAGCCTGGAGATCGCGCTAACAGGCGACAAGGCCGGGTTGTGGAACGATCACGCCACCGGCGAGGGCGGCGACATCTTCGACTTGATCGCAGCGCAAGCCGGGCTCGACACGCGGCACGACTTCGCCGCGGTGCTCGATCGCGCAGCCGACCTGGCGGGCCATGTGCCGGCGCCAGCGGCCGACTCGTCGCCCAGGCGGCGCCGGTCGGAACCGACGCTGGACGAACTGGGCCCGCATACGGCGCGGTGGGACTACTTGAGCACCGACGGCGAGCTGATCGCGTGTGTGTATCGCTACGACCCGCCGGAGGGCAAGCAGTACCGGCCCTGGGATGCGAAGCGACGCAAGCACCAGGCACCCTCGCCGCGGCCACTCTATAACCAGCCGGGCGTCGCCGCGGCGACCGAGGTCGTCCTGGTCGAAGGCGAGAAATCGGCCGATGCATTGATCGAGCGCGGCGCCTGCGCCACAACGTCGATGAACGGCGCGAACGCGCCCATCGACAAGACCGATTGGTCGCCGCTCTGCGGAAAGCACGTACTGATCTGGCCCGATAAAGACAAACCCGGCTGGGAGTACGCGATGCAGGCGGCGCAGGCTGCCTTCAAGGCCGGCGCCGACTCGTGCGCACTGCTGCACCTACCCGAAGACAAGCCGCTCGGTTGGGATGCGGCGGACGCCGCCGTGGACGGATTCGACATCGATGGATTCCTGCGCGCGGGCGAGCGCACCTTCCTTTCGCCCGGCAACGACGACGCACCGCCGCCGATCGACTTCGACGGCCTAGATTGGAGCAGCGACGACGGCCTTGGCCTGGCCTTCACCCGACGCTATGCAGATGATTGGTCCTACTGCGCGGCCTGGGGTCAGTGGCTTAGCTGGACCGGCACACGTTGGAATCCAGATCGGGCGTTGGTCCTGCAGCATCTCGTGCGCGGCGTCTGCCGAGCAGCGCAAGCGTTCGCCGATAAGCCCTCGCAGCGTTCAAAGCTGGCGTCAGCTTCGACCGTGAGCGGCGTTGAGCGCTTGGCCCGTAGCGATCCCCGTCACGCCTCTCGGGCCGAAGATTGGGACAGCGATTTGTGGGCGTTGAACACGCCGCGCGGGATCGTGGATCTGCGGGATGGAACGTTGCGTCGACATGCCCGGGGCGAGCATATGACCAAGCTAACCACGGCGAGTCCGCAGGGAGACTGCCCGACTTGGCGGAACTTCCTGGACGATGCGACCGGCGGCGATGTCGAATTGGCCTCGTATTTGCAACGGGTTGCCGGCTACTGCCTGACCGGTGTGACCCGCGAGCACGCGCTGTTCTTCCTGTACGGCACCGGGGCTAACGGCAAGTCTGTGTTCGTGAACGTGCTGGCGACGATTCTCGGCGACTACGGGACGAACGCGCCGATGGACACGTTCATGGAATCGCGTCACGACCGCCATCCGACCGAACTGGCCGGCCTGCGTGGTGCGCGCTTCGTGTCCGCCAGCGAGACTGAGCAGGGCCGGCGCTGGAACGAGTCCAAGCTCAAGTCGATCACGGGCGGCGATACGGTCAGTGCGCGATTCATGCGGCAGGATTTCTTCGAGTACACGCCGCAGTTCAAGCTGGTCGTGGCTGGTAATCACAAGCCGGCGATCCGTAATGCCGACGAGGCAATGAAGCGGCGCCTACATCTGGTGCCGTTCACCGTCACCATCCCGCCAGAGCGGCGAGACAAGCGTCTGACCGAGAAGCTGCTGGCCGAGCGCGACGGGATCATGACCTGGGCCATTGATGGCTGCCTGCAATGGCAGGGGGTCGGTCTGTGCCCGCCGCAGTGCGTGGTCGATGCCACCGAGGAGTATTTCGAAGGCGAGGACGCGCTAGGACATTGGATCGAAGAGCGCTGCTTTGTGCATGCGCAGTCGAAGGCCCTCGTCGCCGATCTGTTCGCCGACTGGCGCGAATGGGCCGAAGGCAGCGGTGAGTTCGTGGGCTCGGTCAAGCGCTTCTCGGATCTTCTCACTACGCGTCAGTTCACCAAGTACAAGGGCGGCAAGGGCGCGCGCTATTTCGCCGGCTTGAGTTTGAAGCCGAAATCCTTCGCACAGTTCGGAGGCGTGAGCCGTGGCTAAAATCAATGACTTATGCGAGAAGGTGGCGGATGGGGCAGAGATGCCGGTTCCCTCTCATGTGTGCGTGCGCGCGCACACACGCGCATTAACCGGCAACCCTGCCCCATCCGCCACCCAGGTCGTCGGTGACACCTCGCCGACACTGTTGGCGCTCGACTTGGGCACGACGCTGGGTTGGGCCCTGCGCCTATCTGGTCAGGCCATGAGCGGCACCGAGCACTTCAAGGTCGGCCGCTTCGAAGGCGGCGGCATGCGCTACCTGCGCTTCGTCCGTTGGCTCGATGAGCTTTCGCGTTTTGCTGGACCGCCTTCGGCGCTCTACTTCGAAGAAGTGCGCCGCCATCGCGGCGTCGATGCCGCCCACGTCTACGGCGGGTTCTTGGCCCAGCTCACTGCGTGGTGCGAGCGTCACGCTGTTCCGTACCAGGGCGTCCCGGTCGGCACGATCAAGAAGTTCGCCACCGGCAAGGGCAATGCCGACAAGGCGGCGATGATCGAAGCGGCGAAGGGTTGGGGCCATCGGCCCGAGGACGACAACGAGGCCGACGCCCTCGCACTGCTCCATTGGGCCATCGCCCGGGAGACGACGGCATGATCACGTCCGAGTTCCGATATCGCTCGCCCCTGGGTCGTTTCGTGCCGCAGACGCTGGATCTGGACCGCCTCAAGCGCGAAGGCTGGCGTGAGCAAGGCCTGCTCGTCGTCTCGGCCGAGGACGCGCGCCTGGATTGGGTGGAGCGGCAACTGCTGAGCCAGATTGCAGAGCGCCTGTACGGGAAGCGGGATAAGACGAATGGCTGACTGGACCGTGCAGAAGGTCGCCGATCAGTTCCAGGAGGCGGCCATCACCGCCCGCCGACTGCCGCCAGCCAAGGTGCAGGGCTACGCGTCGTATTGGCCGGACATCCAGCGGCAGTCATGGGAAGGCTACTCGGACGAGCGCATCGTCCTGCGATTTGCTGCATCGCCTGCGGCGATCGACCGCTTCGGGCAGACCGTGCGTTGGTTGCGGTGGCTGGACGAGGAGCAACGGCGCTTGGTCTGGCTGCGTGCCCAGCAGGTGCCGTGGCGCGAGGTCTGCACGCGGACTGGGCTGATCCGCAAGACGGCCTGGCGTCGGTGGCAGCACGCCCTGGTGCTGGTGACCGTTCACCTCAATGGGCCGCTGCCCCGCTTCTCTGCGGCGTTGTCGGATGTTTCGACGGCGCCTTTGTCCTCCTGACACTGCATGTCACCTTGTGTCCCCAGGGTTGCAAAATCGGGGTGTCCCAAACACCCCGGTTTTGCCCTAGCCTAGTCGGCATGCTGATTGCAGTGCGTCGGCGCCATTGGAGTTCATTAATGTGCTCTAGTCGGTAGAGGTGAAGCCGTACTTATTGAGATGGTCCTCAATCATGTCGTAGCGCGACTCCTTCCAGGAAAACTCTATTCTTAGCGCGTCATCACTCTCCAGGAGTGGCGAGACAGATGTCACGCCTGGCAATGCGCGTATCGCTGTCAATACATCATCCCGAAATGAACCAATGGAACTGTGGTGGAACGGAACTCTACGGACGATCAACTTCGGCATTACTTTTCCTACACGGAACACATCGGCGCGCAGCCTAGCAAAATAATCTAAAAACGAGACTGTCGAGGTCACACGGAAAGCGTGTCATTTAGCGTGAAGTTGATCGCTGACAGCTACTCGTCGAGCGCGGCACGTCAAGTAAGCCAGTCGCCTGACTCAGCGTGCACTAGTTTCACGCCTTGATCTCGAAGCAGGGCAATGAGCACATCGGGCCACTTCGGATCTTCGGTCTCGAAGCACAGGGTCGCCTCGTTAATCGTCTCATGGAGCAATTTGCACTTTTGTATGCAAGACGCCTGCGCAAGGATCTTACAAGCTAGGGGGCCGATACTTCTAGGTTTAGAGAATCGGCCAGATGCTCTTGCAAGGATTACCAGATACTTCCCCATGGTCGTCATTCCCGGGCCCTTAACGTCATGCTCGCTCTGTCCGGGTTTGAGTCAAGGACCGTTCGTCGGCCATCTATATGATTCGCTTGAGGTAAGGCGCTACGGCCCAGTCGAGAGCCGAATCGCTTCGTAAATGTCAGGCAACAGCACTACTGGCGAGCATCATGCAGGCACGACCTATTCCTCCTGGGTGATTCCTGCAGATACGAACAACAGCGCCATCGAACTGATCCAATAGGAAACTGGTATATCGGCGCCACCCTACATCGGTGCAGCCCGCCCTAAAGCGCAGAAATAAGGCTTTAGCCACTCGGGGCGCCGATTATGCCTTAGCAAGATGGATGTGGGGAGGTGTGTAAAAACTTCTGCGACAAAGATCTTTCTCAATTCATGTTAGCGCGCACAAAGGCACACACTAAAAATGTGCCAACAGACATTCATTATCGCACGCAGCCCTACTGCACCCAGTGGTTCGTCACATTCGCCAGCGCGCTCGATGGGATTCATGAGGTCGCTATGACTTTGTGCCGCTGGGAGAGGCGATTCTGATTGAGGGAAAATGCGAAGACCGGGGAATTCCAATCACTTCGGCTTTTCTCTAGCCTAGTCGGCATGCTGATCGTGGTGCGCCGGCAACGCGACGGATCAGCAGTTCACTTCGAGGCCGAAATGGTGCAGATGCTCGTCGGAGATGATCGGCATACCGTGACTTATCCAAACAAACGAAATTTCCACGGAAAATATAGTCTCGTACTCGGCCTTCACTTCCACCGTGCCGGTCAGGTCGTCCAGCGCAGCAACACCGAGCTCACCCAGTGGCACGGCGCTGAGGAGCCTGCTGCTATCTCGCTTTAGTGAGATGACATTTCGGTTCATGGAATCGCTTCGTGAACTAGGAGTGCCAGTCGCACAGTTCGGCATAGTCCAGCGCCATCCCTCGGTCGGCGAGCTTTGCGTCGAGCCAGTGCGGCAATTCCGGCTTCTCGGTTTCAAAGCTGAGCGTGGCCTCGCCGGGCGCTCCTTTCAGGAGCTTGCAGTTCCAAACACCGGGGATGCGTTCGAGAGCGCATC
The DNA here is from genome assembly GCF_052078695.1 of Lysobacter sp. CA196. NCBI lineage: Bacteria > Pseudomonadati > Pseudomonadota > Gammaproteobacteria > Lysobacterales > Lysobacteraceae > Lysobacter > Lysobacter sp. CA196. Next base: position 28,400 of record NZ_JBQJIN010000030.1, read on the forward strand.
GAGCTGACTCGCCGAGGTCACCGACCGAAGTCTCTTGGCCCGGCCTTCTTGTGACAACAACGAGATGCTTCTTCATCGGTCGTCTCATCCAGAGCGTCGACCCATCTTCTCGCTGCACGACGACCCTTTGGGTACCGCTGGTCGGCAGGTTAATCAGTAGGTACTTTTGATGGGCAGGCCTGTGCTTTGCAGCTGGGAAAGCCGACGCGCTCAAGGTGCGGTTTGCAAGGTCAATAACTGACTTTATGGCGCTCTTTGCGCTGCACGTCCTCGTGATGACTAGTTTGCGTTGTCTCATCGAGTACGTGCCTACTAGACCTGATAAGCCTTACAAAAGACTTCGTTCTTCAACCAGACCAGCCCGAACTCGTCAAATACTTTCGGGGCAGTCCTCTCGGGATTCCTTCGCGACAGCCACTTATAGCTCAGCACGATTTGCGCATGTGATTCCTCTAGAACCGAAATGCTCCAAGCTAAGCGCAATCTCGAAAACGCGGCCAGTGCTATATCGCTGAGCGGGAAAAATTCCAAAGCCGGGCTGGTCGCGCGTAGTAAGGTGACTACGTATAGTTTCATGCTTCCCCCCGGATCGGATCGAGGCTATCGACAACCGGCCGCCGTATTGTCCTCCCAACCGAGTTGATTTGGGAGCCGCGAGTCCGCTTATCGATCCGGCGCAGTAAAGCTGCAGAAGCCCCACGATGTAGCCTCTGCGGCGCTACGCGCCTCCTGCGTCTTGCGCGTGCCCCTCCCCGCGCCAAGCCGGACGACGGCCCACTGAGGGCCACTCGCTGCGCCGTGTGGCCGAAAATCGCGGGTCCTTCCCACAGCATAGATCGCGCGGGGGGCCTAGCCGCAAAACCCCGCTAGCGTCAATCTTTTCATTCGGGTTTGCAGTCCTTGCCATCCGGTTCGCACTTGCCGAGTTCCGATGCCAATTGCCTCCTCTCGCATCGAGCTGGCAGAGGCGATCGCGTCTGTTGAGTGGCGTCCGATCCCAATTGCACCGGGATACGAGGCGTCCAGCCTCGGCACGATCCGAAACTCGGAAACACTGCGCGTGCTCAAGCCTTGGATTGCGGGTTCGGGATACCGGTACGTAATGCTTAGCTCGCGCGGTCCAAGAACGACTGTGCATCGGCTAGTTGCAATGACATTTCACGGATTACCCCCCACCGACAAGCCCGAGGTTGCGCACTTCGACGGCAACTGTCTCAACAATGTTCCGCAGAACCTGCGATGGGCTTCTCGCAGCGAGAACATCGACGACCAACGTCGTCATGGGACGCTGCGCCCGCCCTTGCTCAAGGGCGAGCAACACGGGCGAGCACGACTGAAAGGCTGCGATGTGCTCGAAATACGACAGCACTCGCCAAGCGACAGACCAAGCCAGATCGAACTCAGTAAACGCTTCGGCATTGCTCACCGAACCATTCTCCACGTTCTGAACGGGACCACTTGGAAACATCTCAATTAGCTGTTAAGTACCAGGACGTAGGCAGCCTGCTCGCCTATGCCCGGAATGCCCGCACGCACTCCGATGCACAGGTAGCGCAGATCGCCGCCAGTATCGTGGAGTTCGGTTGGACGAATCCGATCCTGGTTGATGGCGCCAACGGCATCATCGCCGGCCACGGTCGACTACTGGCGGCGCGCCAACTGGGACTCGCGCAAGTGCCGGTGATCGAGCTTGCCCATTTGACCCCGGCGCAGAAGCGCGCCTACGTCATCGCCGACAATCGCCTGGCCGAGAACGCCGGTTGGGATGAGGAGCTGCTGAGGCTGGAGTTGGTCGAGCTTCGCGACGCGGAGTTCGATCTGGACCTGTTGGGCTTCACCGACGACAAGCTGGACGAGCTGCTGATCGATGACCAGGTCGGACTGACAGACGACGATGAGGTGCCCGAGCCGGCCGAGCATCCGGTTTCTCGGCGCGGCGACGTCTGGATCTGCGGCAGCCACAAAGTGCTGTGCGGCGATGCCACCAGCGGCGACGACTACGCCGCCTTGCTCGGCGACGAACTGGTGGACATGACGTTCACCGATCCGCCCTACAACGTCGACTACGCCAACAACCCGAAGGACAAGCTCCGCGGAAAGCATCGCCCAATCCTCAACGACAACCTCGGTTCCGACTTCGGCGCCTTCCTGCAGGCCGCCTGTCAGCAGATCCTGACGGCGACCAAGGGCGCGGTCTACATGGCCATGTCGTCGTCAGAATTGGACCGCCTGCAAGATGCCTTCCGCGCAGCGGGCGGTCGCTGGTCCACCTTCATCATCTGGGCCAAGAACAAGTTCACGATGGGCCATGCCGACTACCAGCGGCAGTACGAGCCCATCCTCTACGGCTGGCGCGACGGCAATGACCGGTTCTGGTGCGGCGCGCGCGACCAGGGCGACGTCTGGTTCATCGCCCGCACCAGCAAGAACGACCTCCATCCGACCATGAAGCCGGTGGCGCTGGTCGAACGGTCGATCCGCAACAGCAGCAAGAGCCGCGATCTGATCCTCGATCCATTCGGCGGCTCGGGCACGACGATGATCGCCTGCGAGAAGACCGGCCGCCGCGCGCGCCTGATCGAACTGGACCCGAAATACGCAGACGTGATCGTCCGGCGCTGGCAAGACCACACGGGCCAGGCTGCGTTGCGACAGTCCGACGGCGTGCTCTTCGATGATGCTGCCATAGCCGAAGCCCACCCCGAGGTCGAATGAACCGCTCGACGTACTACAACGAGAATTGCTCCGTCGGTGCAATGGGCTTCGAAATCTGATTAGCTCCCCGCATTTGGTTCCGCAGGTCGCCGCCCAGATCCGCGCCCCGCATGTCTAGGGCGACTATGATCGCGTCTGCACCCACACGGCCTCTTCACAAGCATTTCTTTATGTATTCTCGAACGCTCGAAAGGTCTCTATCATGCCCAAAGGTCAGCCCCGGCATCCCACCCTGACGGCTACCCAGTACTTGAGCCTGCGCGATGCCATCGAAGCGATTGCAGACGCCTGGCAGCGGGGACTCATTACAGAGGCGCAGGCGCGGGCCCTACTCGCTTACATCGATTCGAGTAGTTCGACGAGCGAAGGCCAGAAGCCTCAATTAACCCTTGTAGATCTTGGGCCACCCCGGAGCCGTTAGTCGGCAAGATCAGGGAGCCTAAAGTCACCAGTCACTATCTCGACTGGGAAAGTGACGCAGGCGCTTCGGTTGTCAAACCGCCAAGCCGACGTAGTGGGCATAGTTACTGCCGTTCGGCTTCACGTAGAGGGTGGTTCGATCCGGCGACCGAATTTCGAGTACCTCGTGGCAGATGCCGTCGAAGTCGGCTAGCCAGTCGCGGGCACGTAGCAACTGCTTGGCAAATGCGTCGTACTCTTCAGCGGCCAGGTCTTTGGTCGCGACAACCAACGCTAGTTCGGCGCGGACGTTCAGGTGGCTCAGTTCCCGCTGGACCCAAGAAAGGCTCTCAGCCTTTCGCGCAAATCGGACCATTTGGTTGCGGGGCGTAATGGTCGTCGTGGTCATGTCGGTCTTCCGTGGTGGGCGTGTGGACATGAGCGCTTCATTCCCGGCGGAAGCCAAGTCATTAGTTGCGGAACCGCGCAGAAACCCGAAGTCGTTAAGGTGTCAGACGAGAACGACCGTTCACAGGACGAAAGCGGCGGGCATTCTCTGAGCGCCGCCTTGGAAGTCCTTAACTAAGCCGTGTCGACCCTGCCCGTCTTGGGGTTATAGCGCTGAGCTCCGCCTGTTCGAATCGGTGTCTCGCGCCCCCAATGGACTCCGCATAGGTAGTCATCGCGGTACTCGACGGCGCGGTCCGCTTGTGCGCGCGAAAGTCCACATCGGATGAAGTAGTCGCGCAGCTCCTCATACGTGCCGATGACGTTGTTGATGAGCTGATACTTGATCAAGTCGATGAGCAGTTCAGGCAGTGCGGCCAGTATTGCGTCAGCTTGTCTCGTCATGCACTGGTTCATGCCGTGGTCTCCGTGGAACCAATGAACGCTTCGTTTCAGAACGAAATCAACGCTCCATTGCTCGTTTCGCAAGGCAGACGGCCGCCGAGCAGGAAGCCTATGAAGAGGGAACACCCCAGCACCTGATGGGCGCTGGGGTCCCGCCTCTTGCGAATCAGGCTTGATAGAGCACTGCGCTGCTGATATTCGCCACACGCATCCGGCTCATTTCAGGTTTCCGAAAAGTGGCGGCGGCCGGGATCAGTCCCCGACCGCCAGTCGGGTCACCCGGCTTCGTCGCTTCGGCCAGCGCGGTCATCCTCCGCTTCGATGCGGGCTTCCGTCGCGATCCGATACACGCGGTCTTCCTTGCCGCTCTTGTCGCTGACGAGCGTGTACCCCTTCTTCTTGAGCGCGCCGGCAAAGAATCCGCGCGTGGAGTGCGGCAACCAGCCAGTCACCTCCATCACTTGGGGGATGGTGGTTCCTTCGGGCCGCAGCAACATGGTGACGACTTGCTCGACTCGGTTCGCCTTCTCCGGCTTGGGCAGCTTCGGCGGCTTCGCCGCCCTAGCCGCCTTAGCCGCGACCGGGCACGGCGCGGTGGTAAGGCTCGCCTCGCCGTTGCTGGAGCCGTCGCCGGCCTCGGGCGAGCTTTCGCCGGGTGCGCCGACCGGCTCGCCAGTGATGGCGGATTCGACGGCGGTTTCGGTTTCCGTCGCGATGTCGCCCGCGTCGCTGCCGGCGTTGGCGTCTGCCGGGGGCTGCTGGCCAACCGCCTCGTAGCCGATGTCGGTCAGCGCGTGGCCCGCGCCGTCGGCGACGATGAGTCCGTTGAGCAGCAAACCGCGCATCACCCCTGCGCGCGCTCCGCCGCCGAGATTCTTGGGGAAGCTTTCGACGCGTCCGTTGGTCTCGACGGCGCGGTCGAGGACGGCGCGCTGGCTCGGGGTCAATTCGATCTGGGTCATGATGTGTGCTCCTTAGTGGTGTGGTGGGTGTGCAGTTCCCGCGCGCGGTTGCGGCCGACCCAATCCCCTGCGGGGTCGAGTCCGCGCCGGATCATTTCGGCGCGCGCGAGTTGGTTGAGGTCGACGGTCCCGGTGGTCACTGCGACCAGCACGGCTGAGTGGATGGCCTTCAGGAACCAGAAGTCGTGCTCAGGGATGGCGCACCTGGTCGAGGCCGGGCGCGCGCTGGTGTCATTCGGCAACGACATCGACAAGGGCCTGTCGTATTTCGATATCGCCGCTGGCTAGCCCCAGCAAGACTTCATCGGGAAACATCTTGAGGATGAAGGCGGCTCTACGTTCCAGCTCGCGCTGGGCGGTCCCGGGCCAATCGTTGATTGCATTCATCTGCGCTAGGCCGTTGGTGTTGCCGCGCTTCATTCCGCGCAGATAATCCTTGAGCTGTTCGGTTTCACTTTGCATCGTGGGCCTCCGTGGCCGTCGTTGGTGTGGGGACATGAACGCTTCCTTCCGCACCGAAGCCAAGCGAATTGCGCGACTAAGAACGAGCGTTCTTTAACACGTACAGCTGTCAGACAACTTCATCAAACGCGCACAAAAAATCGCCCCGATGGGCGCTTCGTGAGCATCGCGGATTAGAGGATTCGGCGTTGCAAGATGGCCGTCGGGATCAGCTCCGTACTGGCCCGGTCCGCCTCCCAGCGATTCTGAAGTAGAGCCTTCTCGGGGATGGGCGTGGTGATGACCGTTCTGGCCCCGAAGACGCTCGGCAGTTCGCTCGTCCCGCCCTCGCCGAGCCACGTATTGCCGACCATCGTGTGCCGCTCGGTCGGTAGCTTATCGACGCGGGTGCCGCTGCCGATGACGGCGCGCGCGGAGGCGGCGTAACCGGCCAAATAGGCGGCGGTCAGCGCTGCCTTAATCCCCCAACCTCCGAGGCTGTGGAAATCCAGCGAATCGAGACCTTGAGCCTCCAAGGTGTCGACGCCGAGGTGCTGCTGCGCGATAGTGGTAAAGAGTTCGCTATTCATGTCGGCCTCCGTGGCCTTGCGTTGGGGTGGACGCATGAACGCTTCAAGTTCGATGAAAGCCAAGCGGAAGATCCTACAAATCGTGGCCTATTCCTGACGCAGACAACTGCCGTAAAGCTTCCAACCGAACGCCGCCCAACGATTAAACAGAACGGGAGAACGCTCGTTCTTATCCCGACATGTGCTTGGCTTCGAGCGCGAAGGAAGCGTTCATGTCGTCGCCGCAACGGAGCGGCGCAACGAAGGAATAAAGTGAATATTCAACTCCCGCACACGCATCTTTTCCGAACCACCCAGCAGCTTCAGGAGGCCTGCCTGGAAAAGATCGGGGCGATGGTCTTTGGTACCGGACCGTCGCTGGACGAGGACGAACTGACAGCGGCCAAGGCTTTCGCCAATACGACCTTGAAAGTGTTGGCGATGATATTCGAGGGGCAAGGCATGCACTTCGGCCTTCGCGCCAATCTCGAAGAGATGATCCAGTCGATTAACGATTGCGCGGACTAACATCCTGCGATGTGCATCAACTCCGTCGCGTGGTACGCGAGGTCTGATTGATGCAGGTCTTGGATGTCATCGATGCCGAGTACCAGCCAAAGCTAAGGTTGGCCCTACGTCACTTGGAAAGGACGATCTCGAGTGCGGAATGCGCCCCGCGAAACTAAGTTTTCGGGAATGATGTGCGATGAGGCTGGCGTGGACCTGCCTGTCGAGCCCGACTGGGAAAGCATTCTTGAGGTAGTCCACACGAAGTTGACTGACCGGTAAGTCCGAGAGGTAAGACCCCAGCACCCGATAGGGTGCTGGGGCGTTCGCTCTTCGTCTTTCCACCTGGAAGCTGTCTGCGCGCTGTCTTTGTGTGGGCAACGGTTTCAATTCGCTTGCGATTGCTTTGGAAGGAAGCGTTCATGCGTTCGCCGCAACAACGCGGCGAACAAACCTTCCTGCCGCTTCCGCAGCACCCTCAGCGATCTGAACGAGTGCTACTACTGGTTGGATACAATGATCTATGCGCTGAAGCCCGTTGCCTTGTCGCGCGAAGAACTTGCAGCCGCGAAGGAGATGGTGATCACCTGCCTGGACATCGTGAACTCCGTCTGCACAGCGGGTGACGTGCTTATCGAGGACGAGCCTGATCTCGCGGCGCTGATTGACAAGTTCATTCACGAGGCTGCCGCCCGCTGATCTGGAGGATGCAAACCCCAGCGCCCATAGGGTGCTGGGTATACCCACTTCAGTTCTTTCATTCATCCATCGCGCCGAGGCCGGCGGTCGCAGAAGCTCTACCGAGTCGAATCCTTCTAGCGTGGGAATTTCCATCCGGGCCTACGGCCGCCACCGTGGCGTGTCGGATACCGCTGTGCGCAAGGCCATTGCGACCGGACGCATCAGCGCCGAGGCAGATGGCACGATTAATCCGGCTCGCGCCGACGCCGAATGGGCGGCAAGCACCCGCGCGCCGGACCCGCCCTTGGCAGTGCCAGTGCGAGCGCGCGCGGCAAACGGCGCGGCCGTTGACGACCTGGCTGGCGTAGCGCCGGTCAGTACCAAGGGCGGCAGCAACACCTACGCGCAGGCGCGCACCGCCAATGAGGTGCTCAAGGCGCAGCATCACAAGCTGCGCATCGCCCAGCTCAAGGGTGAGCTGATCGATCGTTCACAGGCGATGGCGCAGGTGTTCGCGCTGGCGCGGGCCGAGCGCGACGCCTGGCTGAACTGGCCGGCGCGGATCAGCTCGATGCTTGCCGCCGAACTGGACGTTGACCCGCACACGATGCACGTCGCGCTGGAGCGCGAGGTGCGGCAGCACCTGACCGAACTCACGGAGTTCAACGCTCGACTGGATTGATCTTTGTACGACGGCTTCGACCACGTTGAGAAGGCGTGGCGCGATGGTCTGACGCCCGATCCATTTCTCGACGTATCCGATTGGGCCGACCGGGACCGGGTGCTGTCCAGCACTTCGTCGTCGGAACCCGGCCGCTGGCGTACGGCGCGTACGCCGTACCTGCGCGACATTATGAACGACCTGTCTCCGGCCTCGGCGACGGAACGCGTCGTCTTCATGAAGGGCGCGCAGGTCGGCGGCACCGAGTGCGGCAACAACTGGATCGGCTACGTCATCGCCTGCGCGCCCGGGCCGATGATGGCCGTGGCGCCCACAGTCGAAATGGCCAAGCGCAACTCGAAACAGCGCATCAACCCGCTGATCGAGGAATCACCGTCGCTACGCGAGCACATTGCGCCCTCGCGCGCGCGGGACGCCGGCAACACGATCTTGGCCAAGGAGTTCCGCGGCGGCGTCCTGGTCCTGACCGGCGCCAACAGCGCGGTGGGCCTGCGCTCGATGCCGGTGCGCTACCTGTTTCTGGACGAAGTGGACGGCTATCCGCGCGACGTGGAGGGCGAAGGCGATGCGGTGGCGCTGGCCGAGGCCCGCACCCGTACCTTCACCCGGCGCAAGATCCTATTGGTCTCTACGCCGACGATTGCCGGCGCCAGCACCATCGAACGCGAGTACCTGGCCTCCGACCAGCGTCTTTACTTTGTGCCGTGTCCACACTGCGCCCATGCGCAATGGCTCCGGTTCGAGCAGTTGCGCTGGACCTGGGGCGACCCGCATTCCGCTCGCTACATCTGCGAGTCCTGCGAGCAACCGATCGGCGAGCACTACAAGACCGCGATGCTGGCGGGCGGCGAATGGCGGGCGACCGCGCCGCAGAACAAGGGCAAGACGGCGGGCTACCACCTGTCGTCGCTGTACTCCCCGGTCGGCTGGCGCAGCTGGGCGGACATCGCCGCCGCCTGGGAATCCGCGCAGGGATCGGCCACGGCGCTGAAGGCATTCAAGAACACCGAGCTCGGCGAGACCTGGGAAGAGGAAGGCGAGGCCCCGGATTGGGAGCGCCTGCTGGAGCGGCGCGAGGACTACCGGATCGGCAGCGTGCCCGCCGGTGGCTTGTTGCTGACCGGCGGAGCCGACATTCAGAAGGACCGCATCGAGGTCTCGGTCTGGGCGTTCGGGCGCGTTCGGGAGACTTGGCTGGTCGAGCACCGGGTGCTGATGGGCGACACCGCCCGCGCCGCGGTCTGGAATGAGCTGGGCGCGATCCTATCGGAGCAGTGGACCCACGCCAGCGGCGCACTGCTGCCGCTGACCCGCATGGGCCTGGACACCGGCTTCGCGACGCAGGAAGCCTATGCGTTTGCGCGCGGCGTCAGCGACCCGCGGCTACTGCCGATGAAGGGCGTGGGCAGCGGCACGGCACTGATCGGTACACCGACCGCCGTGGACGTCAGCGTGCCGGGCAAGCGATTGCGCCGGGGCCTGAAGTTGTTCGCCATTGCGGGCGGAATCGCCAAGCTGGAGTTCTACAACGCCCTGCGGTTGTCGATCGAGATCGGCCCGAACGGACAGTCGGCATTCCCAGCCGGCTACATCCATCTGCCGAAGATCGACGGCGAGTTCCTTCAGCAGCTGACGGCCGAGCATCTGATCAGCCGCCGGGACCGCCATGGCTACCCTGTTAGGACCTGGGAGAAGCGACGGGATCGAAACGAGGCGTTGGACTGCTACGTCATGGCGCGCGCCGCGGCGATGCAGGCGGGCGTCGATCGTTTCGAGGAACGTAACTGGGTTGAGTTGGAGCGCAGCCTGAAGATCATGAAGAAATGTGCGTCAGATGACACAGAGGCATTGAGGGATATCCCCCATAGCCAGGCATTTGCAGGAGCGAGTACCGTCGCAAATGGGCGTCGCTCGCGCAGGCTGGTGCGAAGCCAATGGCTCGGTGCATGATGTGTGGTGCCAATCGGCGGGAGCCGATAGGACGGCGCGCAGAGAACACTAAACGAGCGGAATCATGATCCCGACATTCTTCAAGGGTTCCACCGACGTCAAGGACATGCTGCAGGACCTGGTGGACGATGGACTGATCGGGATTCACGGCGGACGGGTCGAGGTTCGCAAGCGCCTGAGTGAGCTCGGCGCACTGCTGAGGCGCGAGGGCCTGCAGGGTTACAACACCGTTTCCAGCATCAATCACCCCGAAACCGAAATCGGGGTGGCGTTCTACATGGATTTGTTTACCTTCAAGGAAGCACGGGCATCCCTACTTCGTGGCTATGAACTTCTGAGCCGCAAGCCCATTCCATAGCGTAACCATCGGCCCCGGATCTGGGGCGCCGATTACTTCATCAAGACACAAGCCGCCCCCTGGGCGGCTTCGTCGTTTCTGTACTTCGATTTCTCTCAATGTCTGATCTTCCCTATACCCATGAGCAGCTGAAGGCGCTCAGGGCGGCGCTTACCCGCGGCGAGCGCCGCGTCAGTTTCGGCGACCGGCTGGTCGAGTACAGGTCCGTCGATGAGTTGTTGGCCGCGATCCGCGAGATCGAAGCCGCGCTCGCCGGCACCGAAGGCCAGCCGCGCCGCGTCCGCCGTTTGCGCGTGACCACGAACAAAGGATTCTGATGAGTTGGTGGTCCCGCCTCCGAACCTCGATGTTCGGAGGCTCGCCCGTGCACGAAGCATCGGGCTACGGCCGCCGCTCGACCGCCTGGCAACCCAGCAACCCGGGTGCCGTGGCCGCGTTGCTGGCGACCGGCGACGCCTTGCGGGTGCGCTCGCGCGACCTGGTCCGGCGCAATGCCTGGGCCAATGCCGCGATCGAGGCGTTCGTCGCGAACGCGGTCGGCACCGGCATCAAGCCACAGTCGCTGCTCACCGATCAGCCGCAGCGTGAAGCCCTGCAAGCGCTGTGGCGGGATTGGTGCGACGAGGCCGACGCGGCCGGACTGACCGACCTGTACGGCTTGCAGGCCCTGGCCTGTCGCGCGCTGCTGGAGGGCGGCGAATGCTTGGTGCGCCTGCGCCCGCGTCGCGACGAAGACGGCCTGGTCGTGCCGCTCCAATTGCAGGTGCTCGAACCCGAGCACCTCCCGATGTCGCTCAACCGGGAGGAGCCGAACGGCAACCTGACGCGCGCAGGCATCGAGTTCGACCGTCTCGGTCGACGCGTGGCGTACCACCTGTATCTGTCGCATCCGCAGGACGGGGCGATGGCGCCGATGTCGCGGCATGGCGGCATGGAAACGTTCCGCGTGCCGGCTTCCGAAATTCTGCATATCTTCCGGCCACTGCGGCCGGGGCAGATCCGTGGTGAGCCGTGGCTGGCGCGCGCGCTCGTCAAGCTCAATGAGCTGGATCAGTACGACGACGCCGAGCTGGTCCGTAAGAAGACCGCGGCCATGTTCGCCGGCTTCATCACCCGCGACGGTCCGGAAGATCCGTTGCCCGGGGACGGGCCGCCCGACGAGTCCGGCAATGCACCGCTCGGCCTGGAACCGGGCACGTTGCAGATCCTCGAAGCCGGCGAGAACGTCACCTTCTCGCAACCGGCGGACGTGGGGTCGAGCTACGACCCATTCCTGCGCGCTCAGTTCCGTGCCGTCGCAGCCGCCATCGGCATCACCTACGAGCAGCTCACTGGCGACCTGTCCGGGGTGAACTACTCCTCCATTCGCGCGGGCCTGCTGGAGTTCCGGCGCCGCTGCGAGATGGTCCAGCACGCGGTGCTGGTCTACCAGCTGTGCCGGCCGATCTGGAATGCGTTCGTCGACGCGGCCGTGCTGTCGGGTGCGATCGAGCTGCCGGGCTATCGACGCCGTAAGCGCCAGTACCGCACCTGCAAATGGGTACCCCAGGGCTGGAGTTGGGTCGATCCGGAGAAGGAGTTCAACGCGATGATCCTGGCGATCCGCGCCGGACTGCTGTCGCGCTCCGAGGCGATCGCCAGCTCCGGCTACGACGCCGAGACCATCGACCGCGAGATTGCCGCCGACACCGAGCGCGCCGATGCGCTTGGCCTGGTCCTCGACACCGATCCGCGCGTCGTCGCCCGTAACGGCGTCAAGCACGCAACACCTCCCGCCGATTCCGCGGCCAGCGACCCGAAGCCTACCGAATGACCGGACTGCCTCACCTGGCGGCGCGCGTGTTCAACACGCCGCTGCTCATTCAACGCGCCAAGCTGGAAGTCATCCTGGGCGTGCTGGCGCCAAAGTTCGAGCTGCAAACTCTGCCGCCCCCGCAGATGGCGCCGCCCGGTCCGGCACCCCCGCCCACCTTGCAGACCCAGAACGGCATTTTCGTCTTGCCGGTCCACGGCACCCTGGTGCAGCGAACGATTGGGTTGGACGCGCTGTCCGGGCTGACCAGCTACCAATCGATCGCGCGCCGGCTGGATGCGGCGTTGGCCGACGAGTCGGTCCGCGGCATCGTCCTCGATATCGACAGCCCCGGCGGCGAAGCCGCGGGCGTCTTCGATCTCGCCGACCAGATCCACGCGGCCCGAACGCGCAAGCCGATCTGGGCGGTGGCCAACGATGCCGCCTTTTCGGCCGCCTACGCCATTGCCAGTGCGGCGGACCGCGTCTTTCTAACCCGCACCGCCGGTGTCGGTTCGATCGGCGTGATCGCCTTACACGTCGATCAATCGCAGTCCGACACGAACGCCGGATTGAAGTACACGCCGATCCATGCCGGGGCGCGCAAGAACGACGGAACGCCGCATGGCCCCTTGACCGATGAAGCCCGCAATTCGATCCAAGCCGAGGTCAACCGCCTCCACGAACTGTTTGTCCTGACTGTCGCGGACCAGCGCGGTCTGAGCGCCGAAACCGTACGCAAAACTGAAGCGGCGCTGTACTTCGGTCAAGACGCCATCAACGTCGGCTTGGCCGATCACCTCGGCACGCTCAGCGATGCCGTGCAGCAGATGCACACCGAACTCGACGCTGCGATGCGTCCCTTCCCCTTGGAGACCCCCACGATGTCCACCCCCGAAGCGACGGCGCCGGCCGTCGTCGATCTTGATGCTGCCCGCGCGCAAGCCCGCGGCGATGCCCTCGCCATCGCCGAGCTGTGCGAACTGGCCGGCCAGCCGCAGATGACCGCGACGCTGCTGGCCGAAGGCGTGACCCCGGCCGTCGCCCGCCAGTGCTTGCTCGCGGCCAAGGCCGACTCCGCCGAGATCACCAGCCACCTGTCGCCGGTTGCGCCGATGGCGACCACTGCGGTGTCGCTCGATGACAACCCACTGATCCACGCCGTCAAGGCGCGCGCCGCTGCCGCGCGAAAGGAGCGCTGAGATGCGACTGACCACGTACCCACCGATCCACGAGGGTCAGAATCTGGGCGATCTGCTCAAGTTCGAGGCCGACAACCTGTACTCGCGCGACCAAGTCACCGTCGCCGCCGATCAGGTGCTGAAGCTCGGTCACGTCGTCGGGCGTATCACCGCGACCGGCGAGATTGCTGCGCTCGATCCGGCGGCCACCGATGGCCGAGAAGTCGCTATCGGCGTGGCGATCGTTCCGATCACGACCACGACCGACCTGAGTCCGGACGGCTTGATCATCGCCCGGCACGCGACCGTCGCCGACCACGCCCTGGTCTGGCCGATTCGCGTCACCCCTGAACAACGCGCCGCCGCCGCTGCGCAGCTGCGCACCATCGGCGTCCTCGTGCGCCGCGGAGCCTGATCCATGTCGATGAACAACCCGTTCCACAACCCCGCGTTCTCGATGAGCGCGTTGACCACCGCGATCAATATCCTGCCGAATCAGTACGGCCGTCTGGACGAACTGAACCTGTTTCCGGTCAAGCCGGTGCGTACGCGCCAAGTCACGGTCGAGGAGCGCAACGGCGTGTTGTCGCTGCTTCCGACCCAGCCGGTCGGCTCGCCGGGCACCGTGGGCAAGCGCGGCAAGCGCGCCCTTCGCGCCTTCAATGTCCCGCATATCCCGCATGACGACGTGGTGTTGCCGGAAGAGGTGATTGGCGTGCGCGCCTTTGGTTCGGAGAGCGAACTGCAAACGGTCGCCGGGGTCATGGCCGATCACCTCCAGACGATGCGCAATAAGCACTCGATTACGCTCGAACATTTACGGATCGGTGCACTAAAAGGCGTGATCCTCGATGCCGATGGCAGCGAGCTCGCGAACCTGTTCGATATCTTCGATATCGCCCCGAAGACGTTCGATTTTCAGCTGAGCAAATCCGATACCGATGTAAAGAAGAAGTGTCTTGATCTCAAGCGTTATATGAGCAAGACCTTGCTTGGCGAGCGCATGGTGGGCATCCACGTCATGGTGTCTCCCGAGTTCTTCGACGCCTTTACCGGTCATCCTGCGGTCAAGGACGCGTATCGCCTGTGGCAGGACGGTCTGATTCTGCGCGAGGACATGCGGTCGGACTTTCGGTTCGCCGGCATCCGTTTTGAGGAGTACACCGGCGAGACCGGCAACGCCGACGGCACCACCCGCCGCTTCATCGAGGAAGGGGAAGCGCATGCCTTCCCGCTCGGCACGCTCGACACTTTCGCGACCTACGTGGCGCCGGCGGATTTCAACGAGAGTGTCAACACGCTCGGCCAGCTCCTTTACAGCAAGCAGGCTCCTCGCAAGTTCGACCGCGGCACCGACCTGCACACCCAGTCCAATCCGCTGCCCATGTGCCACCGCCCGGCGCTGCTGCCCAAGCTGAAGGCGTAAGCCGTGAACGCCTTCTCCACGATGGACGACGTAATCTTCGACACGCTCGCCGTCGTCGCGCAGGTTCAGCGCCGTCCTAACCCCTCGGTACGAACCCTCCTTGTCGTGCGCGACGGCGTCGAGCGTTTGGGCGAGTTCCAGCAGATCGTCGGCCGATCCCGTCATGTTCTGGCGCGGAATCGGGAGTGGGTGTTCCGGCGCGGCGATGAGGTCACCCTCGACGGGCAGATCCAGCCGGTCGAGGCGTTGGTGAAGGACGACGGCTTGGTCAACGAGGCCGTCCTGCGTGGCTAACCCCGCCCCGAGCTGGACGCTCTTGCACCGCGTCGCTGAACGCTTGGCCGAAATCCGGATCGCCCGGGATTACCGTACCGACATCGGCACGGCGGTCGCTTTGGAGCCGGCTCAGCATCCCGTTGACGAAGTGGTCGGCCTGACCTTGGCGGCCTTGGGCATCCAACTCGATCCCAGCAAACCGCAGGGTCAACACCGGCTATTGCAGGCGCTGGCTGAAGCGACGGTGCCGGCGTCTCTGGTCGACGCTCACGCTCGGTCGCACGCGATCGCCGCGGACATCGAAGACGCGCTCGATGCCTGGATACCGCTGCCGAATGCACTGCCTGTGCAGGTCGAGGACATCGTGTTCCTGGACCGGCCCGAAGGACTGCCGGTGGTCGCGGTTCAAGTCGCCCTGACGATCCGCTACCGCCGCTGATGCGCCTGTCCCTCGATGCGAATGGCGTGCTGGACACGGCCAGGCGCATCAGCGAAATCCCGGCAAAGCTCGCCCTCGCCCAACGTCGCGCACTGGGCACCCTGCGCCGTCGTTGGCCGGTGATCGCCCGTCGCGACATCCAGACCGAGTACGCCTTGTCGGCCCAGCGCATCCGGGCTGGCATTAGCGTGCGCACCACGCGCGAGGGCGTCGAGCTGGTTGGTGTCGCGCGCGGTGTCGGCCTGCGCAATTTCGCCTCCAAGCGCAGCGCCGACGACCGCGGCCTGGATTACACCGCGGTGCGTGGTCGGCGCAGCTTTAAGCGCTCGGGTTTCCATCGCCGCCACGACGGCGCCGACATCGCCTTCGAACGCACCCCGGTCGCGGGCGCCAAGCGCGTGCCGCGCACCCCGATCCGTCGCCTGTATGGCCCCTCGCTGGCGCAAATGCTGCGCCACGGCGACCGACCCGAGCGCATGGGGCAGGTGGGCCTGGACGTCATCGCCGCCGAGATCAACCGGCTGCTGCTGCGCTCCCTGCGCCGCTAACCGGCGG
This sequence comes from Lysobacter sp. CA196, assembly GCF_052078695.1. NCBI lineage: Bacteria > Pseudomonadati > Pseudomonadota > Gammaproteobacteria > Lysobacterales > Lysobacteraceae > Lysobacter > Lysobacter sp. CA196. The sequence continues at coordinate 44,185 of NZ_JBQJIN010000030.1, forward strand.
CCGTCTGGCCGCCCCGACACCATCCTATATAGGAGCAAGCGACCCGATGGCCGCGCAGGATTTGTTTTCCTTCCAGGGCAAGGTTTACCTCGCCCAGCGCCAACCCAATGGCAAGCCCGGCCCGCTGCGTTGGGTCGGCAACGCGCCCCAGCTTCAGCTCGCGCTGGAGGTGCAGAACTCCGATAAGACGGAGTCGTTCAGCGGCAACCGGATGCTGTACGGCCGCTTGGTCCAGAGCAAGACCGCGAACGTCAACCTGACCCTGGACGAGGCCACCCCGGAGAACCTCGCCGAGGGCCTGTACTCGATTCCGGCAACACTGCCGGCGGGCGCTATCAGCAACGAACTGCTGCCGCCTGGCCTGAAGGCCAACGACCTGATCGCGCTCGACCGAGGCTGGATCAGCGAACTGTCGTTGACCGACAGCGCCACGCCCCCGGTCACGGTTCCCGCTGCGAACTGGTGGACCGAATCGGCGTCGTCGGGCCTGATTGGCCTGCGCAACGTCGACGGCCTGACCCAACCGTTCAAAGCGACTTATCAACACGGCGAGACGGTCAATATCGCCCTGCTCAACAGCCCGCCGCCTGAGCGGATGCTGTTTCTGGATGGCATCAACACGGTCAACGGCCGCCGGGCGAAGGTGACGCTCTATCGCGTCGCGTTCAATCCCATCGAGCAGCTGGACCTGATCTCCGAGGAATGGGGCAGCCTGCAGTTGTCGGGTGCCGCGCTGTTCGATGAGACCCGTGCGCTCGATCCATCGCTGGGCGGCTTCGGTCGGATCGAGATGGTGAGGGCGTAATGGCGCGGAAGATTAAACGTCCCGATACGCCGCCGGCCGACGACTTGACCGTGCTCCAGCCCAACCGGGTGCTGCCGCTCGGCGATCGCACGGTAACCGTGCGCGAGCTCAGGTTCTTCGAGAGCCTGCGGCTGCACAGCCAGATTGCCGCGCTCGTCGCCGACCTGGTCGAGCAAACCGACGACGGCAACATCGACCTGGGCCGCCTGCATCGGGTCTGCGCCCAGCATCCGGACGCTACCGTCGAGTTGCTCGCGCAGGTCAGTGATCAACCGGTCGAGCTCGTCCATTCGCTCAACGCCGCGCAAGGCGACTTGCTGCTGCTGACGTTCTGGGCGATCAACGCCGATTTTTTTCTGCAGCGCGTGATCGCGGCGCTGGAACTGCGACGCACGGCGCCGGCAGCGACTGGCCCAGCGTCCTCGCCACCCTGATTGACCACGGCCACGACTGGCCGTGGATCGAGCGCGCCACCGCGCGCCAACTCGCCTTGTTCTACCGCGTCGCCATTCAGCGCGAACGCGTGCTGCGCGCCGAGCGCATCGAGGACGTCAATGCCGGCTTCGCCGGTGGACGCGACGTCACCGCCTTTATTCAATCCCTTCGGAAGACCCCATGAAGCTGATCGAGAACTGGCGCCACGCATGGCGCTTCGTAAGTGTGCAATCGATGACCCTGGCGATCGCCCTTCAGGGCGTATGGCTGAACCTGCCCGACGACCTACGAGTGCATGTGCCCGACCGGATCGCCGCCAGCGTAACGGCGAGCCTGCTCCTGCTCGGCCTGATCGGCCGCCTGTTCCAGCAGCGAGGTCCGGATGGCACGACTCTCCGCTGAGCAGGCCGGCGGCCAGAACGTCCTCGCCTTCCTCGACATGATTGCCCACGCCGAGGGTGTCGAGCGCTTCAGCGAACACGGCGGTTACGATGTGCTGGTCGGCGGCGGTCGATTCACCAGCTACACCGAGCATCCGCGCAAGATGATCTGGCTGCCGAAGTATCGCATCCACTCCACAGCGGCCGGTCGCTATCAATTCCTGTGGCGCACGTGGAACAACCTACGCAACCGCCTGAAGTTGCCCGACTTTGGCCCTGCCTCGCAGGACCGCGGCGCCATCGAATTGCTGAGTGAGACCGGTGCGTTGGCCGACATCAAGAAGGGCTGGATCAGCTCGGTCGTGCGTAGGTCCCGCAAGACCTGGGCTTCGTTGCCCGAGGCCGGCTATGGCCAGCGCGAGGTACCAATGGAGAGATTGCTCGCCGTATACGAAAAGGCGGGAGGCCAGATCGCATGATCGCGCTCAAAGTCTGGGCGACGACGCTGCTGACCGCGTTGGCCGCCGTACTGGCGGCCTTCGGCTGGGGTCGTTGGCGAGGTCGCCAACGGGCCCGCGACGAGGCCGAAAGCCGTCTGGCTGCCAGTGAACAACAGGCGGCGATAGCCGAGCGCGTCGCAGCACATTCCCAAACCCGATCCGAGGTCGACACCCTTGTCCACCAACTTCCCGACGCCGAAACCACACCGGTGGCGGAGGCTGTGGCTGATTCTGCTGCTGACCGGCTGCGCAACGAATGGTCGCGTGACTGAGTCCGACACCTCGGGATGCGAATGGGTGCGCCCGATCTACGTCTCTCAGCAGGATGTCTTGACTGATCCAACGGCACGCCAAATTCTGGCTCACAACGAGACCGGTCGCCGCCTTTGCAATTGGAAGCCTGGCAAGAACTATCGGTCAGCACCGGAGTGATTCAGCATCTCCGGATGCGGCGATCATGTCCGCCCCATGTGGGCCCTGACCAGGCAGGTCGCGTTCCCAATAAGCGCAATTGCGATGCTCGCGATCCAAAGCCAATAGCCGATGTCTTTGGAAATAATCGCGCCGGAATGACCAGCCTCGTTGACGATGATTTCGTGGCGGAAGAGGAAAGCGCCGGCGGTAGCCAATGCGGCTGCGGCAAAAATCCCACCAGCTATAAAGTGCTTCTTCCATAGCAGCAGCCAAGAAAGAAACAAAGCTGGATTGGCATACCACTCAAAGACACCAATGAGAGGACCAAGGAATCCCATCAGCAGTTTCTCGTAGGCAAGGCCACTGTGCATCTGGCTGCTCGCCGACTGCACCGTGTATGCCGGCAGTACGAGGCAAACAACGAAAGCGAGCAGGCTTAAGGCAAGAAACTTTTTGATCACCCGCCGCTCGGCTTCATCGGAAGGTCTGGCTGTACTTATGCTCATTAGGCTTTGTCGTCCTTGAGGGGGCTTGGATCGAAACCGAAGAGTCTATCGGAACCCGTATTTAGCTACTGAGGCATGGGATTTTGTCCTTTGCACAAAGGCGACAAGTGCAAAGCACATTCCGCGAGGCCCACTCTCGGGATCGGTATTGGCTTTGAATCTCTCGCGGCGACCTCCAGAGGGATTGTCCGCAGGGAACCGTGACCCGCCTCACCGTCCGCCGGCCGGCGCTCTCGGTATTCTGGGCTAAGCCTGGAGGGCTGTGGATGGAAGGATTCCGAAAGCACATTGCCAACGCGCTTGCGTTGCTGGCGCTCTGGCTGGTCGCGACCGGCGCCATGGGAGCCGACTTCCGTCTGGAACGATTGGAGTCGTCGAGCGCTATCTCCTCGGAGCGCATTATCGATGGCACCCGCGATCGCGACTTCCGTTCGGTCAGCAGCACTGAAATCGTCAATCCCACGGCGGCCCCACAGTGGTGGCGTCTGGTCTTGGAGCGTTCGGTCGCAGACACTGAGCTGCCGCAACTGGTCTTCACCCATCCGAATCGTAAGACCATCGAGCTTTGGCAACCTGGACAGGCCACCCCGCAACGTCGGGCCACGCTTGATGCGGAAGGTCGGGGAGTTCGGCCCTCGCGCTTTCATGTCTTCGCACTAGCGCCGAAGCTGCGTGCTGGCGACATCCTCTACCTGAGGGTCGCCTCCGCAACCCGGACTCCGGCCGCGGTATCGATAGCCCCGTTGGGGCAGGTGTACGAAGCCGAGCTCGCCCATGTCCGCTATCGCACGTCGGTGCTAGTGGCTCTGGCGCTGATCTCCGTGTTGGCCTTTGGCTATTTCATAGCGCTCAGTGAGCGCGGCTATGCTTATCTCGGTCTGACCTTGGCGGCGCAGCTGGCGAAGTTGACGATCGACGGCGGCGAGATTGGCCAATGGCCCTGGCTGGCCGAGATGGCCGCTGATCGCCGGGCAAACATCGTCATCAGCACGGCCGCCGTTCTAGCCGGAGTTCGATTCATTGCGTTCTTCCTCGGCTTGCCCCAGCACCAGCCGCGTGTCGCGCGAGCATTGGATATTTGCAGCGTGCTGCTGGGCGGATTGCTTTGCGTTTCGGTCATTCAGGTCTGGTCGGTCAGCGCCTACTTCGGTAACTCCGTGATGCTTGCGGCCTTCGCGATCATCGCCATAGGTGGGTTCCTGGCACTTCGGCGCCGCCAGCGCGAGGCGCTGTATCTGTTGATTGCGTGGGCACCGGTAATGGCCATCCTGGTTGCGCTCGTCGGCGGCTACCAAGCATGGTGGCCGATGACCGATTGGATCGAGTCGTCGCTCCCGGCGGGTTTGGCGTTCAGCGGTTTCGGACTGTTCCTCGGATTGACCGATCGGCTGCGGCAACTGCGAAAGGACCGAGACACGGCGCAGCAGCGTTGGACGTTTGACAAGCTGACCGGGGTCATTACCCGCGATGCCGTCGAAGTGATGCTCTTGGAGCAGATGGATCGCGCGCTTCGGTTCAAGCAACCATTGGCGGTCATCTTCATTGATATCGATCGGTTCAAGGAAATCAACGATCGCTATGGGCACTCGGCAGGCGACGACGCGATCCGCGTCGTGGCACTACGCGCGCGAAACTGGCTGCGTACGGAGCACTTGATCGCTCGCTATGGCGGTGACGAGATGCTGGTGCTGCTGTACAACCACGATCAATTCGCGGCTCTCCAAGTAGCTGAGGACTTGAGGCTAGCGGTGACGCAGCACCCGTTGGCGGTGCAGGGCCAGCTCGTACCCGTCACGCTGAGCATGGGCGTTGCCGATATGCAGCCGGGCGATACGCTCACCGATTTACTGAATCGGGCAGACGCGGCCCTGTATCAGAGCAAGATGAATGGGCGGAGCCGTGTCACTGCTCACGGCATAGTTGCCGCCACGCCATCCGGCGCGACCTAGCCGGACTGTGATCGGGGAATCTGTGAGGCGCATCAACCTCTAGTGCAAAGGCACTGGGGCTAGGGTCCGTGCGGGCTAGATTGGGGCACGGCCGATGGGGACATGGCCGTACCTATCCATCATGCCTAAAGGACCCAAGCCATGAAGCTCCATCGACTCGTTGCCGTAGCCATTTCGATCAGCCTGCTCTTCTGCGTCGGCTGCGAAGTGCCCACACCACCCAACATGATCGAGGCCAGCGCCAAGGCGGCAGGTGAACAGGCCAATCGCCTACTGGTCGAATCGTCTAACACCGCATACGCCGCACCACGGCACTGAGTGCTTCGCGGCTTCCTTGCCGCCGTTTGATGAACCTCTTTAGAGCCGCTGAGGTCAAACCTCAGCGGCTCTAGCTTTCGTGGACGCCGGGCGCGTCCGTTCTCTCATCTCCCATAGCGCTCTGGTCGCCGACGCGGCCGGAGTGTTCTGGCGCGCGCGAACACTTCATGGCCAACCGCGACACCACGATCACACTGTTGATCAAGGCCAACGCCGCACAGCTCAATCAGGCGCTGGAGCAAGCGGGAGTGCGTGCCCGCGCCTTTGGTAACGAAGCCGAGAATGCGGGTCGCCGAAGCAGCAAGGGATTCCAGCAAACCCGGAACAGCATCGCAGCCATCGGCCAGCAACTCGATCAAGCCAGGACGCAGCTTCTCGCCTTTGTTGGCCTGCAGAGCGCGGGCGACGCGGTTGGCGGCCTGGTCCGTGCAGCCGATGGATACGCCAATCTCTCGGCCAAGATCAAGCTCGCCACGACCTCGCAGGCCGCGTTCAATCTGGCCGAGGACGCGGTCTTTGCGATCTCCCAGCGGACTTCGACCGCGCTCGATTCCACCGCGACCCTGTTCGGCCGGCTCAGCAGTGCGCTCAAGGACCAGGGCGGATCGCAGCGCGAAGTCCTCGGGCTGACCGAAACGATCAACAAGGCGCTGGCCGTCTCCGGCGCCACCGCGGCAGAAACGTCGTCGGTCATCGTGCAGCTGAGCCAGGCGTTCGCCGCCGGCCGCCTCAGTGGCGACGAGTTCAACTCGATCAACGATGCCGGCCCGCGCTTGATGAAGGCGCTGGCCGACAGCATGGGCGTCACGGTCGGCGAGCTGAAGGCCTTGGCCGAAGCGGGCAAGCTGACCAGCGAGCAGCTCCGTATCGCCTTCTCCGGTGAGCAGGCGAAGAAGATCGCCGCCGAGTTCTCGCAACTGCCGCTCACGATCGAGCGCAGCTTGGTCCAGCTCGATAATTCGTTCACCCGATTTATCGGGCAGCAGGATCGGGCCAGTGGCGTTTCGGTCGCGGTCGCCAGTTCAATCCAAGGGCTGTCGCAGAACTTCGATAGCCTCTCGGCGGTGATCGGTGTGGTCGCGGTGGCGGCGCTAGGCCGGCTGATTGCGACGCTGGCCACGGCCGGTGCGGCGAAGGTATCCGCCCTGCGGAAGACGCAGCAACTGGCGCAGGAAGAACTGGCGCAGGCGCGCGCGGCCGAGGCGGCTGCACAGGCCGAGCTCGCACGCGCCCGGGCCCTGGCGATGTCCGGCGCTGGCGCCACGCGGGTGACCAGTGCCGAGGCCGGACTGGCCGCCGCGCAGGCCCGGACTGCGGCAGCGACTCAGGCGGCTACGGCCGCCTTGGGCGCGAAGGCCATCGCGATCCGCAGCCTATCGTCAGTGCTGACGTTGATGGGTGGCCCCCTGGGCTTGGCGATAACCGGCGTGACCCTGCTCGCCGGCGCGTTCGCCACGGCGAGCGCGAACGCCAGTGCGGCCAGGGCCGAATTTGAAAGCACCATCAAAGCCGCCCAACGATTTCGCGAGCAGCAGGACGTCGATGCCGGGGTCGATGCCGGCAAGCGGTTGATTGCGCAGCGCGATCAGCTGCGCAAAGAGCTTGAAGATCTGGAAGGTATCCAGAAGGGTGGGGGTGGCTTCCACATCAACCAGGGGCAGAGTTCCGGGCGCCTTTTGTACGGCGGCGAGCTGGAAGGCGAAATCAAACGCGTGCGCTCGCAGTTGGAGCGCACCAACAAGGAGTTCGACCAAGTTCGAGGCTCGCTGGGTGAGCTGCGCGCCGCCCAGGCCAGTGGCGGACGCACCCGGGTACAGGTCACCAAGCAGGCCAATGACTTCACCAAAGCGCTGACCGAGCAGAACGAATCGCTCAAGGTGGAGCGGATCGAACGCGAGAAGGGGCTGCGGGCGGCCCTGGAGTACCAGGCGGTGAAGGCCGCGGGCGTCAAGGACGCCACGCAACTGACCGATGCGATGCGCAAAGCGATTGACGTGCAGGTCCGCGAACGCGAAGCGGCCGCGGCTGCCAGCAATGCGGGCCGTGCGCAGACCAAGGCCGTTCGCGATGCCGAGCGCCAGCGCAAGGCGGACGAGCGCAAGTTGGCTGCTGATCAGAAGAAGCAAGCGCAGGCCGACGCCAAAGAGAAGAAGGACGATGACGCGCTGGATCGTACGGTCCAAGATGTCGACATCGCGCTGTTGCGCAACCGCGGCGACGGCGCAGCGGCGCGCAGGAAGGAGTTGATTCTTGAGTACAAGCAGGCGCTAGCCGATCTTCAGTCGAAAGGCCGCACCGCCGATGCGCTCAAGGTTCAACTGCGCATCGACACCGACGTGGCGAAGGTCGAGCTGGAAGACCTGCAAGCCCAGGTCGACCGCGTGTTCGGCGAGCAGTCCCGGCAAGAACAATCCATCCAGACCCGTCAGCAAGCCGGTCTCCTGACCGAAATTGGTGCGCGTCGGGAGTTGATCGACCTGCATGCCCGCACCGCGGCCGAGGTCGAGCAGCTCTTGCCGAAGATGGATCAACTGGCGGCCAAGACCGGCGCGCCGGAGTCGATCGAGCGGGTCAAGGATCTGACCGCGCAGGTCGCTGCGCTCAAGGTGCAGTCGAATGAGCTAGTGGTGACGCTCACCAACGGCTTCGAGTCTGGCCTAAGCAACGCGCTCGAAGGTCTGGCTACCGGCACGCTGACATTGCGCCAAGCGCTGACCGGCCTGGTGCAAGATATGGCGCAATCGCTCGCTCAGCTCGCATCGCAGCAGCTGGCAGCGATAGCGACCGCCAAGCTGATGTCGCTTGTCGGCAAACTGGCCGGTGGCAAGGGCACTCCGGATCTCGCTCAGCCCGATCCGGTGCAGGCCGCTGCTGCGGGTGCGGCCTACGCCGTGCCGATCACGGGCGCCTCAGTCGCGCTCGGGGCCGCGGGCGCGGTAGTCATGAAAGCCGCAATTGCGATGCAGGCCGCGGCGACGACGATGCTGGCCGCGAAGGCGGCCAAATCCGTATCGGGATTTTCGAGCGGCGGCTTCACCGGCATCGGTCCGAAATATGCACCGGCCGGCGTTGTTCACCGAGGCGAGTTCGTTCACCGCCGAGAGGTCGTGCGTGAGCCCGGTGCTCGCTCGTTCTTGGAACGGTTCAACCGACTGGGTATGGCAGCGCTCGACGGGTTGCGCGGGTACGCCACCGGCGGGTTCGTCAGCCCTGCGCCCCGCGCCCCGACACCTGCTAGGGGGCCGATGGCCGAGCGACCTGGGCGCTCGACGGACAACGAACATCGCGGATCGCAGATCACCAACGTGCTCTACCTCGATCCCCGCGAAATCGTGAATGTCATGGGCACTCAGGCCGGGCGCCAGATCATCCTGTCGACCATTCGGGCGAATGCGCCAACCGTTCGTCAGGATCTCGGGTGACCTTTTTGACTCAGCATTTGGCGAGTCGACTTTCGACGCCACCATCACGAGTCGTGATTAGAATCCGAAATTGAACAGACGTGGGCGACTTCCCCAGACACCCCTAGGAGCGTCTGTTCAGCGGTTTGGTCGGCGATGGATCGCCGACCTGCCATCTGCATAATCTTCTCCGAGTGTGGCCACCGGATCGGTGGCCAGTTCTACCCATGTCCAGCAGCTGCCTCGTTTGCGTCTGGCGATGGTGTGCGGAAAGAACCACATTTCCCGTTGCTCGGACGATTGATAGGCTCAGTGCAAGGCATAAGTTTCCCTATAGGCCCTGCCCACGCGACCGGAGCACACGCCGGTCGCGTTTTTATTGGCGTCCCTGGCATCACTGAAGACATTCACTAAGCACATTTTCGCCAGCTTGAAAGCACACTGGGCGGAGCGATAAAACTGATCTTGAAGACGGGCACTCTCCCCAGAGGCCCTCGGCAAGTCCGTCTGCGGGAGGGGCTTGTCCCACAGCAAGCCCCCCGCCCTTGCTCGGAGCTGTGTAACGAACTTTGACGCCGCCTTAGATGGCGGCGTTTTTTTGCGCAGCTCACGACGCACTTCTAGTGCATCCCCTACCTTTCCAATGCGATCGGCCCCAAAGGCCGGTCGCATTTTCTTTGCCCAATGACATGACACTTCGCACCGGCATCGCATCCGACTACTTCGACTTCCTCTATCAGCTTGAATCGGCCTTGTGCAGCGAAGGGCACGCCTGGGGTTCGCTCTATGCGGGCGCCGGCAACGGCACACTGATGGGTTCGGACGGTTCGACTGGGGGCTACCGCGGCGGGGTCGCGTCCGTAGCGGAGGCTTTCACCGTCACCGCGCTCGACACCGAGCGCTTCCAAGTAATCGGCACCGCCGCGGGCGATCTCGGCACCGCGCGGGTCGGCCAACCATTTGAAACCGACCGGCTGCGATTCCGGATCAACGCGGGTTCCGTCCCGTTTGTCGCGGGCGACCGCTTCACCCTGAATACCTCGCCGGCTTGGACGTTGGTGCGACGCTACGGGTGTCGGAACGCCAACGCACGGACTACCAACCTCGCCAATCCGATCGCCGTCTTCGACAACCGCATTGACACCGTAGCCACGCGTCCCGTCGCAGACCTACCGGCTCCCGCTACGATCGAAATGATCGGGCCGACCTCGGTCAGGGCAGTGACACTCGGCATCGGCGACAGCGGCGCGCGCGGCCCGGCCGCGTTCGCGCTTCAGCGCTCCGATGACGGCGCGACTTGGGCGTCCGTGCAAGCCTGGTCGGGGCAGATGTGGCCGACTGCCAAGATGCGGCGCACGTACCCGGTTACCAGCGCGGCACCATCTGCACGGTTCTGGAGGGTGATGATCACCGCGGCAGCGGGGGGTGATCCGCTGGAAGTGAACGACGTCAGCTTCCACACCGATCTCAATGCCGACTTCGAGCTGGAGGACCGGGCGCAGTGGATCGTGCAGGCGCCGGGCCTGGACGGGCAGAAGGCGATCTTCTTCGGTGCTGAACTGTACGAAGATGCCGCGCGGGCGGCCTACAACCTCAATTGGTACGGTTTCCGCTCGCACAACCCGCTGCGCAGCCTGCGTACCCAGATCAACGTCAGCGGGCTGCGCTGCTTGCCGCTCCGCAACGGCCCATTTGCCTACTGGCTGGCCATCAACGGCCAGCGCGTCGCCATCGTTGCCCGAATCGGCACTGTCTACGTCAGCGCCTATCTGGGCTTAGTCAACGCCTACGAGCCGCCGTCGATTCACGAGTACCCACTCGCAATCGGCGCGTGCGGCTCTGTGGAAATACTGACTCCGGACATGACCGATGCTAACTTCCGATGCTTCTTCGATCCTGGCCGCTATAGCCTGGTCGCGAATTACCCGGACAACGTCTGGCGGGTGCACGCCAATCGGTACGCTGTCGGAGCGAACGAGTATGGCGACAGTGAAACCCCGGGCAAGGTCTATCCGAGCGCCATGTCCACGTCCGGTGATCGCGCGTATCTGCGCGAGAACCTCGACGGTTCTTCGCCCGTTCTTCCGCTGATCCTCGGCAGCTCGAATCCGCGGCATTCGCTCGGCGAGTTCGATGGCTGCGGTTGGACCACCGGGTTCAGCACCGCCTCGGAGTCACGCATCGACCATGAGAGCACGGCCTGGATGGCGTTCCAGAACGCCTTTCGCACTTCGCCCGATAACTACTTTGCCCTGAAGCTGGACTGATGGCGTACGCGACTTCCGCAGCAAACGATCCCAATGAGCTGCTCGACAAGCTGCGTCTGTTTGCTCAGGGCAACGGTTGGACCGTTGATGGGCTGCGCGATCGCACGGCCAAGGTCGGGAAGGCACTGAGCCTGCATGCGGGCCAGTTGTACGCGACGTTCCTGACCGAGCTGACCGGTGGCGACGGCAACCGGCCTCCACCGTTCGTGGGGGCCTTCGGCCACACCGGCTATGTCGCAAGCGCCAATGCCGACGTACAGAACGAAGCCAGCGCGGTTGCCTGGACCAACTACGCCCAGGGGCCGTACAGCGCCGTTCACTTTTTCAGCCGAACCGCGCCCCAGCCTTACCTGCACATCGTGCTGGAAACCCAGGCCGGCACGTTCAAGCACTTTGGGACCGGCCGCCTGATCACGGCGGGGGCGGTTCACACCGGCCAGTACGTCTACGGCAGTCAGTGGTATTACGACGCCAACTACATCAACAGTCCCGACGATCAACGCCATGCCGTAGCGTTTGATGACAACTGGTACAACTTCGTCTCGCCGGTAACGCGGGTGCGCGCCGACTACGACGGCGTTGCGCCACGTTGGCATTCCGTTTCGGACTCGGATACCGACGCACGTCGGCTGCTGTGCGGCTGGCGGGGTAAATCGGCGCCCATCAATCTGCTGAAAGACCTGGGGCACAGCACGCTCACCGGGCGCGCACCAGGGCAGCCGCTGTGGTGCGCGGTCCCGCGTGGCGCCGGGTTGTTCTCCGGCATCGGCCATCCCCCAGATCTGCGCTTTATCCGCCTCGACAGCTATGCGCCTGGCGAGGAACTGACCCTGGGTAGCGACCGTTGGAGGCTCTTCCCGGTCCACCGCAAGAACGGCCCGGCCGGCACCCCCAACAGCGGCGTCTACGGCTACGCCTACCGCATCACCGACTGAGCCGAACCCTATGCCGTGGACCGCCCTGTGGCCGCTGACCTTCAGCGGTCAGGGCGACTACTTCACCTCGCCGCCGGTCTGGGATGGCCGCGCTAGCGGCGCGCTCGGCTCGGAGCCGCGATTCGGTGCGCGCTCTGTCGCGGTGCCGCAGCACGTCGCGGACCAACGCCGCGGCGCGCTGCAGGCAATGTTCGGCGACGACTTCTTCGATCGGATTCACGTCGAGCCGCGCGTACTCAACCTGGGCAACGTCAGCAGCGTGCAGCAGCGCGCCGTGCGCGTCTGGAACGCCTACCGCGCGCGTGCTCTGACGCTAACGGATGCCGCGCTGGTAGCTGGCGAAGGCATCGTACTTACGGCGCCCGGTGCAACGCCGCTGCCGTTCGCTCCGCTATCGGAGCGAACGTGGCAAATCGCAGTCGGCACCGATGGCCCTCCGGTCATTGCTGCGACGCTGTCGTTTCAGTTCGCCGGGTTCGGCGCGACCCCGGTCGTCATCACTGGTCAGCGCATCGTCGCCTGGGCCTTTGCCCCGGATTGGTCGCGCAGCGTGCTCGAACGGCTGGCGTGGAAGACCGACATCCTGACCAGCCCGACGCAGGTCGAGCAGCGCCGTGGCCTGCGCTCCACACCGCGCCGTTCGTTCGAGGCCACGATGATCGTGGATGGCCGCGAACGGGTGCTCCTGGACTTGGCCATATTCGGCTGGGGTGGGCGGACTTGGGCGCTCCCGATCTGGCCCGACGTGCAGTGGCTGCCGAACGAGCATGCTCTGGGTATCCGGGTGATCGCTTGCGACCCCGTGCATCGCGACTTCCGTGTTGGCGGCCTGGTGCAACTGCGCGGGAAGACCGCCTTCGAGGTCGAGGTGGCTGAGGTCGAGGCCATTGGTGCCGCCTCGATCACCCTGCGGCATCCGACAACAAAGGCGTGGCCGCGCGGTACCCGGCTGTATCCGGTGCGGACTGCGCGTTTGGCTGAGCCCCCGAAGGTCACCCGGCTTTCGGATCAAGCGGCATCGGTCAGCGCCCGCTTCGACATCGTCGAGTCCTGTGACTGGCCAACCGTGGCGGACGCATCGATGTATCGCGGCCATCCCGTATTGGCGAAGCGGCCGGATGAAACCGAGGCCCTGTCGAGCGGCTGGCAGCGAGCGCTGTTGACGCTGGACAACGAGTTCGGCCGACCCTTCGTAATGGACCCGGCGGACTGGGCGGCGGTATCGCAGGCCCACCATTGGCGCATGCATGGCCGCGCCGAGCGGGCGACGGTCCGTTCCTGGCTGTACTCCCTGCGGGGCCGCCAGCGCGCCGTCTGGCGGCCGACCCACGCCGACGACTTGGTCCTGGTCGCCAACGTCGCCGGCACGGCCACGGCGCTGGATGTGGCGAACGTGGGGCTGGCGCGGTTCGCGGGCCTGCGGCCTGGCCGACGCGACCTACGGATCGAGTTGCGGGACGGCCAGGCCTTCCACCGTCGGATCACCACCGCGGTGGCGTTGGACGACGAGATCGAGCGGCTGACGATCGATGCGGCCCTCGGCGTGGATGTGCGTCCCCAAGCGGTCCAACGCATCAGCTTCCTGGTGCTCAGCCGCGGCGACAGCGACGAGGCCGAAATCGAACACCACACCGACAGCGACGGCACCGCCGACGCTTCCCTTGTCCTTCGCGCGGTGCGCGATCCCGATAGCGACGATAGCGGCCCCGCACCGGCATGAGTTTCGAGCAACTGGAACGATCGACTGCCGCGGGCAATCCGCGGCGGCTGTACGAGTTCGTGCGCGGCGCCCAGCGCTGGCGCTACACCGGTGGCGACCGCGACTTCGCCCTAGACACACAGACCTACCGGGCGGTTGCCGTTCGAGACGACGGTATTCGCCAGTCGGGGCATACCGCCAGCGACATGCTGACGATCACTGCGCCGGGTGATTTCGAGGTCGCACGTCTGTACCGCGGGCTGCCGCCGTCGAGCGAGGTGGCCGTTGTCGTCCGCGATGTCCACGAAGGCGATGGTGATGCGCACGTAGTCTGGATGGGCCGCGTAGCGGGCGTGAACCGGCCGTCGCTGGAAAGCACCGAGGTCCGGTGCCAGTCGCTCGATGCCGCGCTCGGACAGCCTGGGTTGCGGTTGGCCTGGACGCGCGGTTGCCCGTACACGCTCTACGACCGCAATTGCCGGGTTAATCCCGAGTCCTATCGGGTTCCGGCCTCGCTGACGATGCTCGCGGGCAACGTCGTCACCGCCGGCATTTTTAGCCAATACCCGGACGGCTGGTTCGCGGGCGGCTTCCTGGCGTGGGATCTGGGCGAGGCCGGTTTGGAGCGGCGCGGCATCCGCACGCATATCGGCGAGCGTCTGGTCCTGCTCGGCGCCGGAGACGGGCTGCGCGTAGGCCAGGCCGTTGTCGCCTATCCCGGCTGCGGCCGGTCGATGGCGATCTGCCACGCCAAGTTCAACAACGCCCCGAACTACGGCGGCGTGCCCGGGCTGCCGGGCAAATCGCCGTTCGACGGCACGCCCCTCTTCTGATTCGCGGAATCTCGTCATGAACATCTGGGTCCAGCTCGCGATCTGGGTCATCAGCTATTTCGTCTCGGCGGCCGCACGGCCGAAGCCACCGCAGCCCAAGCCGGCCGCGTTCGGCGACTTCCAGTTCCCACAAAGCACCGAGGGCACGCCGCAGTCGGTGGTGTTCGGCGATGTGTGGACACCGGACTGGATGGTGCTGGGCGTCGGCCAGTACCGGACCCAGCCGATCAAACAGAAGGGCGGCAAGAAGTGATCGTGACCCTGGATCACCTACGCCGCGCGCCGGGGTTCGGAGCGCGACCGGGCTTCTGTGCTCGAGGCGGACGCGAGTGGTTTGCCTACTACGGCCTGGACTGGAGCGCGTTCTTGCGCGACGGCATTGACGCCGAGGTCATCGAAGCGACTGGGGATGCCTTGGGCCTGCACCTGGTCGCGTTCGCGCGCGCGGAGGCTGAGCGTGGGCAGCAGTAAGAAACAGACGGTCGGACATCGATATTTGTTCGGGCTGCACATGGGCCTATCGCGCGGTCCGCTGGACGAGCTCGTCGAGATCCGGGTTGGCGACCGCGAAGCCTGGAAGGGCTCGATCACCAAGACCGGGCGCCTCTTCATTAACAAGCCCGACCTGTTCGGTGGCGACAAGGGCGAAGGCGGCATCAAGGGCTGGCTCGATGTGCTGATGGGCGAGGCGGCCCAAGCGGTCCTGCCGGCGTTGGGCGCGCTGCACGGGGTGCCGACGCCCGCGTTCCGCAACGTCACCACGCAGTACTTCGATGGCCAGATCGCGGCCAACAACCCGTACCCGAAGCCCTGGAAGATGCGCGTTCGCCGCGCATTGGCCGGCTGGGACGGCGCGCCGTGGTACCCCGAGAAGGCGGTGATCTGGCTCGCCAACGGTGCGGTCCGGGCGATGAACCCGGCGCACATCCTGGTCGAGTGCCTGACCAATCGGGATTGGGGACGTGGCCTGGACCGCGGCGTGCTGGACGAAACCAGTTACCGCGCCGCTGCCGACACCCTGCATGCCGAAGGATTTGGGCTGTGCCTACGGTGGAACCGGCAGTCGTCGATCGCCGACTTCATGCAGGTCGTGATCGATCACGTCGGCGCGGCGCAGTACACCGATCGCTCGACCGGTCGGCTGACCTTGAAGCTGATGCGCGACGACTACCGGGTCGAAGACCTGCCGGTGTTCGACTACGAGTCGGGCCTGCTGGCGATCGAGGAAGACGAGGGGGCAGCGCAAGACGGTGCGATCAACCAGCTGATCATCACGTGGTACGACCCGATCAAGGACGAAGAGCGACAGATCCGGGTCGAGGATCTGGCCGGTATCCAAGCCACTGGCGGCGTGGCCTCCAGCACCACGGAGTACAAGGGCCTGCCGACCGCAGAGCTGGCGGGGCGGGTCGGCATTCGCGACCTGACCGTCGCCTGTTCCGGGCTCAAGCGGTTGAAGCTGCGCTTCGACCGCCGCGGCGGCATCCTGGCGCCTGGCGGCGTGTTCCGTATACGCGAGCCGTTTCGTGGCCTGGACAACCTGGTCTTGCGGGTTGGGACATTCGATGACGGCAAGCTGGCCGAGGGGGCGATCACAGTCGCCGCGGTGCAGGACGTGTTCGGCTTGCCGGCGACGGCCTATCTGGAACCGCAGCCGCCGGTTTGGACGCCGCCGGACCGCATTCCGCAGCCGTCGCCGAATCGGCGGCTGATTGAGGCCAGCTACCGCGACCTGGCCACTACGCTGACTGCCGCGGAGTTGGCGGCTGTGCCGGTTGATGCCGGCGCCGTTCTGGCTGTGGCCGAACAGGCAGGCGGCCTGGCGCTGAACTACGTGCTGACGACGCGTGTCGGCAGCGGCGAGTTTAGCGAAGCCGGTGTCGGCGACTGGTGCCCCACCGCAGTGCTCGCTGAGGCAATGACCGCCACCACAGTGGCAGTGCAGTTGGCCGGCGGTCGAGGGCTGGATCAGATCACGGCCGGCACGGCCGCGCTGCTGGATGAAGAGGTCGTTCGTGTCGTCGCCGTCGATCCGCAGGCGCAGATCACGACGCTGGCGCGTGGATGTGCCGACACCGTGCCGGCGCTGCACGCAACCAGCGCAAGACTTTGGTTCTATGACGACTACGCCGCTGCCGATCCGAACGACTACAGCGTAGGCGAAACCGTGCAAGCCAAGCTGCTAACGCGCACGTCAAGCGCGCAGCTCGATCCCGCGCTGGCGCCGGTGGACACGGTCAAGCTGGCCCAGCGCCAGGCGCGCCCCTATCCACCGGGTGATCTGAAACTCAACGGCCTGGGCTATCCGACGTCGATCGACGGCGACCTGGTGGTGACCTGGGCCCACCGCGACCGGCGACTACAAGCGGACCAACTAGTCGACCACGGGCAGGGATCGATCGGCCCGGAGGCCGGCACAGCCTATGTGTTGCGGTTACTGGACGACATCGCCGGCGGCGTGCTGGACAGCCCGGCGGCGACGACCGGAACCAGCTACGCCGCGCCGCTCAAAGGCGCCTATCGGCTGCGTGCCGAAGTGGCCTCGACTCGCGACGGCCTGACGAGTTGGCAAAAGGCTACTCACACCTTCGACTTCAAGAACGGACTGCTGCGCTCGGAGACCGGCGATGAGCTGGTCACTGAGGCGGGCGACTACCTGCTCATAGAGTAAACATGGCGAATCAAAAACTGTCCCAACTACCGGCAGCTAGCGCGCTGACCGGCACCGAGATCGTGCCCATCGTGCAAGGCGGGCAAACGCGAAGCACTACTGCCGCCGCGGTCGCCGACCTCCGCAAGGGGGTGTGGCAGACGCCGACGCTCAACGCGCCGTGGGCGAACTATGGTGACGTCTTCGCGTCAGCCGGTTACCGACGCGATGGAGGCAGGGTCCAGTTGCGAGGGCTGGTGAAGGCGGGTGCTGGCGGAACCGCCATCTTCGTGCTGCCCACGGGCTACCGCCCCCCCACGCAGCAGATTTATACGGCCGTAAGCGATTCGAGCACCCAGGCACGTGTCGACGTGAAAACAAATGGAGAAGTGCTGGTATCGCAGCCGGGCGCCGGAGTGCTTGGCTGGCTATCCCTGGACGGCGTCGCGTTCTTCACCGATTCCTAGATCAAAAGCGAGAGGGCGCCGTAGCGCCCTCTTGTGTCAGTCGGACAATTCCGGAAAGCCAACTAGTGAGGCTTGCTCGATTCGGCGGCATCCGTAACCTGAAATGGTTCCGAAGGGAGCCAACAGCCTCGCATCTGTCGAATCTTGGCGCGATAGGTTTCCGGCCCCGCGGGCCTACTCTGCCCAAGGAATGTCAATTGATCACCCGGAGGAACAGTAACCGTTGCAGTCGCAGGTTCCGGATGGTCGATAACCGTAACGTCGTCGCTCCAACCATCGACTGTCTGTTTTTCAATTGTGAAGTCGAGCGGGTACAACTTGATCGGCTGCTTTTCACCTTTATACGTGGCAAATCGCAAGGTTTTCTTCGAGTGATTGATCAGCACGTACTTTCCATATACATAGCCCCAATCACGAGCGCGCTCAGCATCCACCCCACTAAAGGTGATCTGAACCCCCTCGATTGGCTTGTCGCAATCACCGTTTGCAGACGATGTGGCAGGGATGGCAAGAGCAACTGGCAAAAGAAACAAAGCCCATAGATTCATAAAGGGTCCTCAGATGAATACGCAACATGTCCGCCAGCGCGCCCGTGATCGTATCTCTTCTTAGAGGCGATTACGGCTGCGCGTGCGCCAGGTTCCAACAAAGCCTGCATCTTCTTGCGGTTCTCAGTCACGCACTCTACCTCGGTAGCATACGAATTCGCTTTAAGCGTTCGCTCCAATGACTCAGCATTAGGCTTGGCCGACTCCATCCACCGCCTCATATCGCGAACATGCTGGTACTCGTCGCGGACCGTATCGCGTTGAACAGCAGGATCTTTGTAGCGCCTGCGAAGATATACCAAAGTGTCTACACGAACTGAGAACTCATTCAGCCGGAACTGACCATTCTCGCAAGTGCAGTTGGGGGTAATAGCCCAGTCCACACCGGTTCTTCCAAGCGTGCCAGGATCGTACGGATGCTGAACGTCCCCGGGATAGGTGGCCATGCTGGCTCCTCGTGCAACCGCTCCCCACAACTTCTGCGTATCAGTCTCTTCCCATTGCAGGAGACCCATAGGATCTGACCACATGAGAGGAGATCCACTGACATAGGTGTAGGTATTGAGTCCGCCCTGCAGGCCTATCGGATCACTCTGGAGGTATCGACCGATCGACGGATCGTAGTCCCGGAACATGTTGTAGTGGGTCGAACTTACCGCGTCGAACTGCTGTCCAGCAAATCTTAAGTCGAAGGTGAAGGCCTTGCCGTCCTTGTCTGGGTCTTGATTCGGTAGTCCAGCGCCGAAAGCATCTCCACCTATGTCCCAGTTCCAGACTGCACGCTGGCGGACTGGATCAACCACAACGCGAGGAGCGGCCAGATGATCCGCTTCAATATAGTGAAGCTTACCGGCAGCAATGATGCCAATAGGCAAATCTCCGAGCCAGACCACCTCTTGTACCGCTACACCCGAAGAGTCGTAGCGCCCATGGAAGCGACCAGTCTTATCGTAGACGGTGTAGTCAGTGGTGGCTCCAAGCTGTCGTTGGACCCGCTCACCAACACCGTTGTAGCGATATGAGGCCTTCAAGAGGCTGTTTATTTTTACGGTGCTCATTCGGCCGGCTGCATTGTAGCCAAACTCTTTGCCTGTGCCTCCGATGCTGATCGTGTTTCCGGAGGCATCATAGGTCCGGGCGACGTCGTTCCATGCCGTTAACCGATCAACCGTGTAGACGTAGTTGGTGCTTGTCGCACCATTCGAAATCTCTGTCGTGCGGTTCTGGGTGAAGTCGTGGTAAAGGTAGGTCTTGAGGGGAGCATCTACTCCAGTCTTGATATCGGCAAGTTGATCGAGCGCGTCGTATCCATACTTTCGCAAGGCCGGTGTGGACTGATCGCCCTTCCGTAGTTCCACAAGATTGCCGACCTCATTGAAAATGAAGCCCGCCGAAAAGCCGTCCACGCCGGTGTCTTGGATACTGGAAGGTTGATAGTTGAGGTTGTACTGTCGGCGCAACCGGCGACCATTGCCAAAAACTAGCTCCCCAGCTGGGCCGAACGGGTAGTAGCTGATACTACTCAGCAGTGTCTGGATAGGCTGGCCCGGCCGCGTCACAGTGACGCTTGCGACATTGCCTTCGCTGTTGGCTCCGTACGCGACCAGAGTACCGCTTGGGTACGTGATCGATTTGAGTCGACCGCCTTTGGTGTACTCGTAGCGCGAGGTGAACGTCTTCCCATTGATCACTTGAATTTTGCGGGCGATTTGGCCATACCGGTCATAGCAGTAGTCGGTATAGCCGGTCCCGTCCGTGAGGCGCGCGAGACGTCCTTTAGCAAATGTTTCGCCAATGGCGCAAGCCGGCGCGGTCGTATCGTAGGCACGAGTAACGTTCAAGGTAGGATCGGCCGGATAGCTGGTCAGCAAGGACCGTCCGAGCGCGTCGTACGTGTAGTTCGTGATCCGGCCATCTGCATCCGTCGCCGATGTGCGGTTCCCACTATTGTCATAGGTATAGACGCTCGACCCCGTGGCGGGACTCCTCAGCGTCAGCACCTCGCCGAAGCGGTTCCGGTCGTATCCCGTCTCTCGACCAAGGCCATCGTAAGTCGAAGTCAGCTCGCCCATTGCATCGTAGAAATGATCCGAGCCGGTGGCCCGGCCGGCCAGGTTCGCGCGCGTTCGGGTCGTCTGCTTGAACCAGTTTGCGCCTTCTGTGGTGTTCCGGCCCAAAGCGTCCGTCGTGTAGTTCGGAGTACCCCCGGCCCAGTACGTGAAGTTCGTTTGGCGACCGTAAGCATCCTTCACGGACTTGATCTGGCCCAGTTGGTTCCGCAGGGTAGTCAAAGTACGCGTGATGACGCCCGCCGGGTCCTTTACGTCCGTCTTTTCGGGGCGCCCCTCATTGTCCAGGGTGTAGTGGATTCGGGCACCGGTCGAGCTAATTACATCAGTTAGGCGACCGGCCGGATCGTATTCGAAGCGGGCGATGATGCCATCGGCGTCAGTGGTCTTCTTTAAGAGTCCGACTGTGTCGTACTCCATCTGCGTGATCGCATCATCCGTCTCCGTCGCATTGTCGCTTCCGCGCACGATCTGCCTGAGCAGCCAGCCGCGGGGGTGATACTCCAGATCCGTAACGATACCGTTGGCGTCACGACTGGAGATGGCTCGACCGCTCCGGTCGTATTTGAGAATCTCTTCGACCTGACCGAGGGCATTGGTCACCCTCCACACGTCCCCCCTTCTATGGCCGCAACTACCGGTGGGTGTTGCGCATCCCGCCTCATCCTGGGCGTAGTAGGCGAAGGATGTGATGTCGTTGACGTCCGTGCGCGGTCCGTCTACCTGCGTGACCAGTCCAATGATCGGGCAGAGGCCCGCCTGGATATCGGTTGCCTCGCAGTAGCTCGTCGCGCTGGTGCGGGTGGTTCCACTCAGCGGGTCCATCTTCGTTGCGGTGAGCTCTTGCCCACGTCCGTTATACGTCCACAGGCGCTTCGTCCAAAGCTGGCCGTCCCGGTTGTAGACGCGCTCCTCCGTCGGAACATCGAATGCCGGATGCCAATCAATCTGCGTCAGCCGTTCCTCACGATCTCCGATAGCTTCGCGCTTCTGCGCCACCAACCCACGGCTGTTGTAGTCGAAGTCCGCAGACGTGCGCCCGAAGTCACCGACTCTATCGGGAAAGCCGTTGGCATCGTAGGTGTAGGCGGCCGTCGCACTGGTGCAGCCATCCGTGCATACCCGCTCAGCGTCAGTCGTAAGCTTTCGCCCATTAACCGTTGTGAATTTGTACTTGTATCGCAGACCGTTCGCATACACGACGTCTGTGGTGCCGTACTGGCCTCCCTCGACGACATAGCGCTCAGCTCCTTGGGAGTGCTCAGTCGAGTTGGGATAGCCAGCATTGTCGTAACCGAACTTTGCCTTCACCGACCCAGTCTCGTCCAGGATCTGAGTCAGCAGTCCACGCATCATGGTCTCAGTGCCTGCGTAGTATCGGTACTCCCGCTTATACCCTGAAGTAGCCACCACCTTTTCCAGCCGCCGTCCCGTATCCCCTGGGAAGGTCGGGTAGTCGGGAGCCACGTAGGTATAGTCGTACCTGACTCCGTTGGGATCGGTCAACGACGAAATCTGCGCATCCCCATCGTGCAAAATGTGCAGGGACCGACCTTGCGGATCGGTGACTTTGCTAAGGAGGCCGGAGGCGTACTCAAGTGTAAGGTGATATCCGTCAAGGTAGTCGATGGCCAGCAAACGTCCGCCTGCGTCATAAGTCTCCACAGACCCATCGGCGGAATTGCTCAGCTCCCAGCTAATTGGCTGGCCAGCCTCCAGGGTTGGGGTCAAGACCATCTTGACCTCAGCGCTAGGCAGCCAAGCACCATCAACCCTGCGGAATATGATCTGCATGCCGTCATCACGATGGACAGTGATGGCTTTGCTGTCCGCCGAGAAGGCATTGAACTCGAGATTCCGACTGTATGTATGCCGCCAGTTCTCGCCCATATCGGCCGATTCGACCTCAGGCGCGCTGTTGTAATAGCGATGGAACTTCAGGCCCCGCCCCCCGGTGCCGGCGTAGTCGGTCTCGTCCTGAAACTTATTGGCCGCGTTCACAACGATAGGATTTCCGATGCAGTTGTTGCTGCAATCGCTTCGGCCCAGGTTCTTGCCGCTGTCTTCCTCGCGTTCTTTCAATGGCCAAAACGCGTTCGCCGTTCCGTAATAGTACGAATACCGTTCCAGGGGCGGATCATCATACGGCGGCAGATCGTAGCGATTGGCCATCTCTAAATGGATGGTCAGCAAACCACCTGTCGCCTCCGGCGCGATGACCGCCTCCTTACAATCGGTGATGATCCAGGTCCTTTGATTGAACCCATCCTGCAGAGGAGGATACTCAATCAAGTCCTGGGCTCGATCGATCTTTTGTTGCTTGCATGCTGCCATGGCCTCACGAAGCGTATAGGTGCTTGGCCATGCGCCCATCCAAACCGGGCCCGGCGCATGCCCCCCCGGAAGTGCCTGGCCGGTCTCGACCGGGAACGCGGCCATGGCCGAGAATGAGGTCAAGGCAGTCAACGCCACAGCGAGGCTTGCAGCTAGCGGATTTAGTCTTTTCCCAACGAGCATCTTCATTCCTTGGAAGTGTGGTTATCGTCTTTGGCCATGCTCGCCGTGACGCCGCGGCGCATCAAATTCTCGGCCAGTCTTGAGCAAAGGCGTCTCTAGATCTGAGATGTCGCGGCTAGAACCGTTGGCTGGCTCTATAGGCCGGCGAGTCCTCAGGTCCGTTCCCGCAAACAACGGAGCCGCGTTCTAGGATCAGCGTCCGGTCTGCACTAGCGACAGTCTCGGGGCGGTGAGCAACGATTACATTTGTGATCGCAAGTGAGCGCACCGCCTCGTTGACCAGTCGCTCACGGCCAACATCCAAATGGCTGGTCGCTTCATCGAGAAACAGAATGCGGGGTTGTCGAAACAAGGCCCGTGCGAGAACGATGCGCTGCTTCTGTCCGCCGGACAGCGTGCTCCCCATGTCGCCGATGATAGTCGGATATCGCATCGGCATCTTAGTTCGGCGCGGCTGCGTGAGGCTAATGCTTCCAAGCCAGACGTTGCTCTGAGCCTCAATGACTTGCGTGCGAAAGAGGTCAGACATGGTCCTTCCCTTTGCGGCACGCCCTATCGCGTGGACCTTCGCGCGGGGGCTGGCAAAGAAGCTCCTCGCGCACGACGTGGACCGTTCTCGGAGCCGTAATGCCGACTCGTACTTCACCGGCGAATCGAGGCGGCAACAAACGCACCTCGATCTTGTCGCCGATCATTAGTGCCTGACCTGGGCAACGAGTCAGGACAAGCATTGACGTTCGATTCTTGACCTTCATGGACGAGCGCAGACCAGACCGTAGACATCGCATGCTTCGCGCAGAAGGCGGCTACTTCCACTCTCGGTCTCGATGCAGAACTCAAGAAGCTCATGAGGCTGCATGTACGTGACGACCGACTCGAGCTTTCCGTCGATGCCGGGCGCTCGCACCTCTGTGGGCACTCCGTGGTCGCGATGACGCTGGAGAGCTCGGCCCCGAGCGGCGTCGACACATGTCTGCTTGGAGACAAACGAAACTTGCTCGTCCTCGCCGTTAACGGAAACGCGCCAATTCAGCGATCCACGCCACACGGCATCAAAATGCACAACTCTCGCGCTTACCATCCCTCGTACTCCTTGAGGACGCCGATTCGGCGTGCAAATCCTTCGCCAACCCATTGCGGGTGATATGTGCGCTCGGACATCTGATCCGGATGCAGGAAAAGGCCACGAGCTTCACGCTCGGCTGTGTTGCATAGCGCAGGGAACACCGCCCAAAAGGTTGGGTCCACGATTTCGTGACTTGGCAGGGTCAGCCAGGCATGCAAGCTGACGCGAGCCCCCGGGGCGATTCCGGTACGCAGCATCTGCTCCAAGCCTTCGATGGGTGTGTGGCAAAGTCGCTGACCATCCTGGTAGACGTAGCCCAAGGTGAAGGCGACACGGACCCGTAGCTGGGCCTCCAGCATTCCTCGCACCATGGCAGTCACGCCGTACCGCTCAGCTGCTATGACGTCTTCGCGCAGTCGTCCTAAGCCGTAATCCCGGAGTCGCCGAGTGGATTCGATTGCTTCGGCTGAAGCGAACCGCATCGGGAGTGGCTCAAAGCGAGGTGGATTCAGTCCCCAGAGGACTGCGCGCGCACGCGCGGCCTCGAACTTGGCTTCATAGACGCCAGTAACGGTCTCCGGCGAACACTTGGCCTTCTTGAACAGCCGACCTAGCCAGTTCGGAACATGGAAGGGCATATACGTTGGTGACTGGAATTGAGACACAAAGCCCTCCTGACCGCTCCTCTCGGGGCGGTATGGCTGAGGTCGGGTTGGCGGGGCAATGGTCGCGACACGCAGCCATCGCTCGGTTACTAGTGAACTGTCTACACTCGCTGCGCGGCGTAGGGGCCGCGAGCAATCAACTAATCAAAGCCAAGCGGCTCCGGTGCTTCTGCTGGACTCTTTGAACTTGATAACCAAGAAGCTGGTGCTGACTGCGTATCGCACAGTGAAAAGAGAAATCGCCGCCATGGCCAACGCCGGAATCCAAAAGGCCGGGATCAATAGCGCCAGCTGGGCCAAGGGAACAGGGCGGTCTCTAAGCTTAAGTGCATCACCCACCGAAGGGTTCTGCACATGGGCCACCACTACACCCACCTGAGTCCCGAAGAGCGCGGCGCCATCATGGCCTGGGTCCGCCAAGGTCTCAGCGCCCGA
>NZ_JBQJIN010000031.1:0-65493 GCF_052078695.1 Lysobacter sp. CA196
GCGAGCGTCGCTGGGCTATCAGTTCCCCGCCGTGGTGTTCTTGCGCGAACTGGGCATGCCGGAGTTAGCAGCGAAAGTTCGTCAGAGTGTCTTCGATTCGTTTGCTGCACTTAGACGTTGACAGTGCTAACCAAAGAAAAATGCTTTGTTTTGAATCACAGGCCCGCGCGCTCGGTGCTTCCGCAGGGATTTTTCATACGGGACATCCTTGTCCCGATGAAAAACGGCGCGCATCCCTGCGCGCCGCCCTCCGGGTTTTCTATTGCCTTCGCTAGTGCCAAGCGACGCGCAGCAACAGCAAAGGCCAAAACCGTGCCAAGGATGGAATTTTACGTCGTCAACGGAAGACACGCCCCACCCGGGATTCGCGGTCGCGGCTCACGCCGCTCCTACAGTGGAAGGTCACCGTTGCCGTTGCCGTTGCCGTTGCCGTTGCCGTTAAAGCTTGGCGCAGTTCCAAACTCGCAATGCAATCGTAGACCCGGAGGGCGGCGCACAGGACGTGCGCCGTTTTTCGATAGGACAAGGATGTCCTATCGAAAAATCCCGGCGATAGCTGCGAACTCGCAGGGGAGCTTCGTCAAGGAAGGCCTCCCTTTGGTTAGCTTTCTTTTGGGCCAGCAAAAGAAAGTAACCCGGCCGCGTCAGCGGACGGAAGCTTTGCTCTTGCTTGAAGGCTGCGCCGGAGGCCGGCAGGACGATGTCGCGACTTGCGTCGCTCCTACAGGAGGCTACGGCCAGGAACGCCGCGAGGTTCGGGCAGCGCGGTCGCGGCTTGCGCCGCTCCTATCCTTAGAGCAACCACCGTTGTCTGAGCCGCTTCATGCCGCGATGACGACTCAAGCCACACGTCCTAGGACTTCTTCGACGCCTTTGCGCGAGCGCCGACGTACTCCGCCAGATGCTTGCCGGTCAGGGTCGACTTGGCCTTGACCAGCTCGGCCGGGGGCCCTTCGAAGACGATGCGGCCGCCGTCGTGGCCGGCGCCGGGGCCCAGGTCGATGATCCAGTCGGCGTGCGCCATCACTGCCTGGTGGTGTTCGATGACGATGACGGATTTGCCGGAGTCGACCAGGCGGTCGAGCAGGCCGAGCAGTTGTTCGACGTCGGCGAGGTGCAGGCCGGTGGTCGGTTCGTCGAGGATGTAGATGCCGCCCTTCTCGGCCATGTGGGTGGCGAGTTTGAGGCGCTGGCGCTCGCCGCCGGACAGCGTGGTCAGCGGTTGCCCCAGGCTGAGGTAGCCCAGGCCGACGTCAGCCAGCCGCTGCAGGATGGCGTGCGCGGCCGGCGTGTGCGCCTTGCCGGCGCCGAAGAAGGCTTCGGCCTCGCTGACCGGCATCGCCAGCACTTCGCTGATGTCGCGGCCGCCGAATTTGTACTTCAGCACCGAGGCTTCGAAGCGCTTGCCTTCGCAGTCCTCGCAGGTGGTCGCCACGCCGGCCATGGTCGCCAGGTCGGTGTAGATCACGCCGGCGCCGTTGCAGGTCGGGCAGGCGCCTTCGGAGTTCGCGCTGAACAAGGCCGGCTTGACCCCGTTGGCCTTGGCGAAGGCCTTGCGGATCGGTTCGAGCAGATCGGTGTAGGTCGCCGGGTTGCTGCGGCGCGAGCCGCGGATCGCGCCCTGGTCGACCGACACCACCGTCTCGTCGGCCGGCAGCGAGCCGTGTACCAGCGAGCTCTTGCCCGAACCCGCCACGCCGGTGATCACGCACAGCACGCCGAGCGGAATATCGACGTCGACCTTGCGCAGGTTGTGCTTGCTGGCGCCGCGGATCTTCAACTGGCCGCGCGCCTTGCGCACGTTCGGCTTGAGCGAGGCGCGGTCGTCGAGATGGCGGCCGGTCAGGGTGTCGCTGGCACGCAGGCCCTCGACCGTGCCTTCGTAGCAGACCGTGCCGCCGGCCGAGCCGGCGCCGGGGCCGAGGTCGACAACGTGGTCGGCAATGGCGATCGCTTCCGGCTTGTGCTCGACCACCAACACCGTATTGCCCTTGTCGCGCAGTTGCAGCAGCAACTCGTTCATGCGCTGGATGTCGTGCGGGTGCAGGCCGATGGTGGGTTCGTCGAAGACATAGGTGACGTCGGTCAGCGACGAGCCGAGGTGGCGGATCATCTTGGTGCGTTGCGCTTCGCCGCCCGACAAGGTGCCCGACGGCCGTTCCAGGGACAGGTAGCCCAGCCCGATCTCGACGAACGAATCCAGGGTATGCAGCAACTTGGCGAGCAGCGGCGCGACCGACGGTTCCTTCAGGCCGCGCACCCAGCCGGCGAGGTCGCTGATCTGCATCGCGCAAGCGTCGGCGATATTGATCTTGCCGATCTTCGAGGAACGCGCCGCTTCGCTGAGGCGGGTGCCGCCGCAGTCGGGACAGGCGCTGAAGGTCGTCGCCCGCTCGACGAAGGCGCGGATATGCGGTTGCAGCGCGTCGACATCCTTGGACAGGAACGACTTCTGGATCTGCGGGATCAACCCGGCATAGGTCAGGTTGATGCCGTCGACCTTGATCTTGGTCGGCTCCTTGTGCAGAAGATCATGCAGCTCTTTTTTGGTGAATTTTCGGATCGGCTTGTCGGGGTCGAAGAACCCGCAGCCGTTGTAGATGCGGCCGTACCAACCGTCCATGCTGTAGCCGGGGATGGTGATCGCGCCGTCGTTGATCGACTTGCTGTCGTCGTACAACCGAGTCAGGTCGATGTCGGAGATCCGGCCCATGCCCTCGCAACGCGGGCACATGCCGCCGGTGCGGTTGAAGGTCTGGCGCTTGGTTTCGCCCTTGACCGTGATCGCGCCGACCGCCTGCACCGAGGCGACGTTGAAGGAGTACGCGTTGGGCGAACCGATGTGCGGCTTGCCGAGGCGGCTGAACAGGATGCGCAGCATCGCATTGGCGTCGGTGGCGGTGCCGACGGTGGAGCGGGCGTTGGCGCCCATGCGCTCCTGGTCGACGATGATCGCCGTGGTCAGGCCGTCGAGCACGTCGACTTCGGGCCGCGCCATCGACGGCATGAAGCCCTGCACGAAGGCGCTGTAGGTCTCGTTGATCAAGCGCTGCGATTCGGCGGCGATGGTGCCGAACACCAGCGAACTCTTGCCGGAACCGGACACGCCGGTGAACACGGTCAAGCGGCGCTTCGGCAACTCGACGCTCAGGTCCTTGAGGTTGTTCACCCGCGCACCCTGCACGCGGATCAGGTCGTGGCGGTCGGCCGCGTGCGGCGCCGACGACGGCGTGGTCTTCCTCGTGGACTTGCTCATCGTGTCTCCATCGGTGGGGCGGAGCGCCTGCGCGGTCTGCGGCGGCGCGGTCTGGCTGGGACGGTCTGGCGGGCCGCGCTCGGCGGCACGGTTCCAACTGGTTGGGGCCTTACTGGACTCATGGCCCGCAGCATCGCCGCGGTTGCGGCGATGCTGCGTCGAATCGACACAGCGGCCGGCAGAGCCGGCCACCGTTCAAGCCATCCGATGCGCGGCGAGCACGCGCGGTTTACGACCCGCTTGCGCCGCCGCGTTTGCCGAACCACTTGTTCGCATACGGCAGCGCGAACAGGTACAGCCCGGAAAGCAGCAGCAAGGCGAGCGGCGCCAGCGGCACGTAGGATACCCAGACGATGGGCTTTTCCTGCGCCAGGGCGATGAAAGTCGCGATCACGGTCACCGTAAAGATCATCGAGAGCCAACGGTGGATCTGCCGAATCCATTTGTTCCAGTTCACGAGGACCTCCTGCGAAGACTGGCCATCCGGCCCCGGCGGATTGCCGGGCGGACGCGCTCAGTCGGTGATGGAAGCGTGTGGCGGCAATCGACGGCAACGTCGAGCGGTCGAGATCGATGCGTGGTCGCGGTTACGGTGTCGCGTTGACGCGAACGCCGGCCGTGTCGAGGCCGGCGCGGCGTCCATACCGAGGTTCGTGGCCGTGTTGGCGACTTCGCTGCGGATCATGGCGGCATTCGCCCGGCGGCTCAGCCCAGCTGGTTGATGCGGATCAAATTGCCGGAGGGGTCGCGCACCGCGCAGTCGCGAACGCCGTAGGGCTGGTCGATCGGCTCCTGGACGATCTCGGTGCCGGCCGCTTCCAGGCGTGCGAAGGTGCCGTCGAGATCGGGGGTGGCCAGGGTGATGATGGCGTAGGTGCCCTTGGCCATCATTTCGGCGATGGTGCGGCGCTCTTCGTCGGTGATGCCGGGGGTGGCAGCCGGCGGATGCAGGACGATGGAGGTCGCGGGCTGGCCGACCGGGCCGACGGTGATCCAGCGCATGCCGCCGTAGGCGACGTCCTTGCGCACTTCGAAGCCGAGCGTGTCGCGGTAGAACGTCATTGCCGCGTCCGCATCGTTGTGCGGGAGGAAACATGCGTGAATATTGATGTTCATGGCAGTCGTCCTGTGGGTTGGTTAGGAGCCGTCATGCTAGGTGCGGTTCGGGTTCGGCGCTTCTCGATTCCTGATCGATTCGATTTCTGCTTCGCCGCGGCCGGGTTGCGCGGTCGCCGCCGCCCTGATGCCGTCGGAGGCCGAGCGCTGCATCGGCCGGTTCGCCACGGCCAGGGCGGAAAGCGTCCGGCGCTGGGTCGCCGGCGTAGAAACGGATCGGACGATGCCTACGCGGCACCGGTACAGCGACGCCCTCTGCGTGGCATGTGGGGCTGCGCGAGTTCGCGATCAGGCCGCGCGCCGTCGTCACCCGCGCGATCCTGCCACGCTGCAGCGAGGGGCTCAAGCCGCCGGCGATGACCGGTTGGCCCTCGGATTCGCTGCCGCATCGGCATTCGCGGCGACCCGACTCGGCGCCCCGGGCCGCTCGCGACGCATGCGGACGCGTTGTCTCCGCAAACGAAACAGCCCGGCCGCATTCCTGCAGCCGGGCTGGTTTCGTCCTTCGAGGTCGGGCGCGGCGAATCTGCGAGGCGATGGATCGCCCGCACCCGGTCGAGGCCGAACCTCGCTTACGGGGTCAGAATCTCGTTAGCCGTGTTGGAGGCGCTGGCCGCGGTGCCGACGTTCTCCGACAGCAGGTAACCGCCGACGTCCACCGCCACGATGATCACCCAGTGCCACCAACGGCGCTTGCCGGTGCTGGACACACCGCCGGTCTCGGCCACGTGCTTGGCCCAGAACTGGCTCGAATGACGGGCGACGCTGAGTCCGCCGAGGATGGCCTTGCCATTGCGCGACTTGGCGTCGAGCTGGGCGATGGCTTCGGCTTCCAGTTCGGCGAACATGGCATCGGCCTGGTCCAGGTCGGCGGCCTTGGCGACGACCTGGTCGATACGCTCGAAGAAGGAGAACTCGTAGGCGCTGTAACGAGCGCGCTGCGACGCCATCTTCTGCGCCAGCGGCGTGGTCGGTTCGATCTCGAGGATCGGCTGGTTGGTCTTGACGAACTGCTCGGTCGACATGCCGGCGTCGAAACCGCACTTGTCGACCACATAGGCCAGGGAGGTGGCCTGGGTCGCTCCGGTGTCGAGCAGGCAGCCGAGGTACATGTTGTGCTGGATGCCGGCCGTGTCGACCGGGTTGCCGGCGGCGAATGCCGATGCACCGTAGGTGCTGCCCAACAGCAGGACGACTGCAGCGGCGAGAGACTTCGACTTCATTGGCGATTCCTTGCGAGGTGATGGATTCGGAGGGCTTGGCACGGACTGGCATGCCGTGCCTGGACTCGACGCCTGGGGAAGCGGCACCCGTTCCCCGGCGTCTTGGCGCTGGTGTGGCGCCGAATCCAAGCTAGGCAGCGCCGCCGCCGCCGCCAAGGACGAAACCGGGCCATGGCGGGAGCGAGGCGGGTCGAAAGCGGCGCGGGACCAGTTGCGGCGCAGGCGTCAGCGGTTTCGCAGGGCAGAGCACCGGCCCTCGCCGCGCGCAGCGAAGGCGCGATGCTATAAGAAACAAGGCCTTAGCCGAATTGATTCCCGTTTTATACCCGCGACCGAACTGGCATCCGCCTCATCGCTGCCCCTACTCTGGGTCGTACCCCTTTCTACGGATCGCCCATGTCCCTGTCCCGCGCAGTCGTCTCCTTCGCGTTCGGCGTTCTGCTCGTATCGCCCCTCGCCGGCCGTGCGCACGAAGTCGTGCCGGCCGATTGGTGCGTCAAGGAAAGAGAAACGCCGAAGATCGTCGCCAAGTTCGAATTCGACGGCCCGCAGTTGCACGAGCTGATGAACAAGTGCGGCATCGTCGAGAAAGAGGACGACTGGGACACCGCCACCGCGACCATCCTCAGCTATTGCAAGATCGTCGCGCCGTTGAAGGACGCCGTGCCGTTCGTGATCGGACCCAAGGAGTACCTGGACGGCAGCCACCACGAGCGCTATCGGCTCGAGCAGGGCCTGAGCGGCGCCTGCGCGGTCTGTCCGCCCAAACCCTGAGTGCCCCTTGAGTGGCGCTACCAGCGTTCCACTGACCGACGCGACAGGGAACGTCGCGCCGGTCAGACCAGGGCGTCGCGCCGGGTATAGGCCAGCACCGCATCGACGCAGTGCTGCAGCGAGATGCGGGCTTCGGCGCCAGCCCGTCGCAACGGCCGAGCACGAAATAAGCCGAACGCAGCACGTCGCGCCAGCGTGGGTTGCGCGGCAGCTTGGCGACGGTGAGATAGCGCTCCAGGGCGCGCGCGCGCAACCGGCCGTCGTCGATGTTGACCCGCCAGATCCGGCTTTTCTCGGCGAACTCCAGGCGGCTGGTGCCGGTCGTGCGTTCCCAGGCCTCGATGGAGGCCAGCATCAGCTCGACCAGGCTGCGACGAAAACCGTCGCGCACCGAGGGCTCGACGCTGTCGTCGGCCGGCTCGGCAACGACCTCATCCGCCGACGGCGACGGCGGCGCAGCGATTTCGCGATCCTGCGGTGCGAGCAGGACCAGGCCGTCGCCGCCCGACCAGGGTTCGAGCGTGGCGACCAAGGGCGCGCCGTCGCGTGCGGCGATCCGCAGCCGCTGCGCAGCGCTGTCCTCCATCCGCTCCAGCGCCGAGGCCAGGGCGGCGCGGCCGGCTTCGCCGACGAACGCCGACACCGGCTGCCCGACCAGGGCCTCGTCCTCGCCCGCCCCGAGCCAGAGCCGGCCGGCGCGGTTCACCGCCAGCACCTGGCCTTCGGCATCGAGCAGGCACAGCGGCTCGTCGCGGCTGTCCAGCAAGCCTTGCAGCAGGCTGCGGTCTTCGGCCAAAGCATCCGCTTCGCGCCGATAACGGGCGAGCTCTTCTTCATGACGGACGCGCTGCGCCTCTTCACGCAAACGCGCGCGCTGATGCCGACGCTGCTGCAACAGCAGGAAACCGAGCAACACCGCGACCGCCAGCGCCGCGGCGAAGCCCAACAGCAGGGTGCGCTGGCGAAACTGCGCGCTGCGCAGGCGGTTTTCGCTTTCGAGCGCGGCGATGGTGCGTTGCTGCTCGGCCGATTCGAAGCGGATCCGCAGCCAGTCCAACTGACGGTCGTGCTGCGCGTGCGCCAGCGCGATCGCCTTGCTGTAGGCATCGCGCAAGGTGGCGTTGGCGGCCGGCGCATCGCCGGCGCGTTCCTGAGCGGTGGCCAATTCCTGCAGCAGCGGCACCCGCATCGGGTCGCCTTCGGGCGTCGTCGCCAGGGTTTCGCGCAAGCGCGTCGCCGCGGCCGCGGTGGCGCCCGACAACTGCTCGGTACGGGCGAGCTGCAGCTGCAGCGCCGGCGGCAACGGCAGTTTCCAGGTGTCGGACAGGGCCAGCGCGGCAGCGCTCCAGCGCTGCGCCTGGGCCAGGTCGCCCTGCGCCAGTGCGACCCGGGTCAGGCCGTCGTGCACGCGCAATTCGTAAACCCGGTTGCCGCCTGCGCGGTACACGCCCAGCGCTTCCTGCAGCCAGGCCGAGGCCTGCTGCGCGTCGCCGCTGTCGAGCGCGACCTCGGCCATCGTCTCCAGCACGTGCGCGGCTTCGACCGGCTCGTCCTTGCCCCGGTACGAGGCCAGGGCCTCGCGGTAATAGCGCATCGCCGTGTCGGTTTCGCGCAGTTCGCGGTAGACGTCGGCGATGTTGTTCGAAACCGCGCCAGACACCTCGCCGCGCGTGCGCTGCAGATCGAGGCTGGCGGTCAGGCTGCGCAAGGCGCCGCGGAAGTCGCCGAGGCGACGCAGCGCGGCGCCGACGTTGCTGAGGTCGCGCGCGGTCGCGGCGGAATCGTCGAGCGCGCTCGACAGGCTCGCCGCGCATTCGAACCGGGCCAGCGCCTGCGGGATCCATTCGCGGCGGAAATCGAGGATGCCGCGCCGCCGCTCCAGTTCGTAGCGCAAGCCGGCATCGCCTTCGCCGCCGATCACCGCCTCGGCGCAATCGAGCGAGCGCTCGGCGTCCTCGATATGGCCGGCATCGAGTTGCGCCTTGGCCTGCGCGAACAAGGCTTTGACCCCGCTCTCGCCGGCGGCCTGCGCCGGCGCCAGCTTGGCCCGCTGCAGGCACAGCGCCGGTTCCGGCAACGCACGCGCCGGCGTGGCGCCCGGGCAACCGACCAACACGCCCTGCGCCCACGACCACTCGCACACCAGCAGCAGGGCCAGCATCGCCCAAGCGCGGCGGCGCTTCGATCCGGTGCTCACTTCGGCTTCGCGGTTCGGGCGCGAGGCAGAACACGACAAACGCATCAGACCATCCTTATCCGATCCCGGCACGAGGCGAACGCCAGCGTTCGCATGCGCCGGTAGCGGGCGCATGCCCGTCGCGTTCCCCTGCAGCTTCGATCAGCCCCGGGAAAAACTCAGCCCCATGCCGGTCCGCAGCGATCGGTGGCCGACGACGGAACGACCTGCGGAATTCGGCCGCCGGCATCGCTGCCCGGGAGACGGCGAAGCCTGCCCGCTTGCGCCGAGCCTCGCTACGCCGTCCGGCGGTTCGGCCGAGCTTAGCAGTCGCGGCGCATCGCCCAACAGGCGCGGCAACCGGTTCAGGTTCTCAGTTTTCGTGACCGGAACCGCGCAGCGCGACGCCTGCGACGCTCAACGCCGCAGCAGCGTCAGGGTTTCCTCGGCGAGGGTGCGGGTCAGTTGATAGGTCGACATTGCGCGGCCCAACCGCGCCGCCTGCCCCGACCATAGGGACATGAAGTCGGCGGCGCCGGCCGCCTCGGCCTGCACGCGCAGCGGCGCGAGCGCGCCGCCGGCACGCGGGAACGCCGGCGCGACCGTCGACATCGGCCCGAGCTCGCGCATTAGGCGGTTGACGATGCTGCGCGCCGGACGCCCGGTGAACAGATTGGTCAGCGCGGTCTGGTCGTCGCGTGCTTCAGCCAAGGCCTGGCGGTGCAGCGGCGACAGCTTCGCCTCCGGGCAGAACAGATAGGCGGTGCCGATCTGCACCGCCGCGGCGCCGAGCGCGAACGCGGCGACGATGCCGCGCGCATCGCCGATGGCGCCGGCGGCGATCACCGGCACCCGCACCGCATCGACCACCTGCGGCAGCAGCGCGAACAAACCGACCTGGGTCGAGACCTCGGTGTCTTCGCCGAGGAACAGCCCGCGATGGCCGCCGGCTTCGGCGCCCTGGGCGATGATCGCGTCGCAGCCGCGCGCTTGCAGCCAACGCGCTTCGCTGACGGTGGTCGCCGAGGACACGATGCGCGCGCCGGCCGCGCGCACGCGGTCGAGCAGCCGCGGCTCGGGCAGGCCGAAGTGGAAGCTGACCACTTCGGGCCGCACCTCTTCGACCAGTTCGCAGTAAGCGTCGTCGAACGGGGTGCGGTTCGAGGTCGGCACCGGCATCGCCGGGTCCAGGCCGAACTCGCGGTAGTAGACCGCCAGACGCTCGCGCCAGGCCGACTCGCGCGCGGGATCGGGCGGCGCCGGGCGATGACAGAAGAAATTGAGATTGAGCGGCCGATCGGTCGCGGCGCGGATCAGCCGGCATTGCGCATGGGCTTGTTCGATGCCGAGCAGGGCGCAAGGCAGCGAACCCAGCGCACCGGCCTGCGCGGCGCCGATCACCATGTCGGCGAGGGTCGGGCCGGCCATCGGCGCCTGCACGATCGGCAGCTCGATGCCGAACAAGTCCTGGATACGACGGTCGGGCCACATGGCGTCGTGCCTCAAACGGTAGATGCGAGGCCGCCAGGATGACACTGGCCGACGACGAGCGTCGCGACGCCGGTTGGCACGCTGCGTTGCAGCGCCTCACCGATCCGGCGCTGCACGCTCGCCCCAGACCGCGCCGGCCGGGTCGAATTCGGCATTGGCCATGCGCTCGCCGCGCCAACCGAAGCCGCAGATCGCCAGCGGCCCTTCGGCGAGTGGGTCCAGGCCGAAGGCTTGCTCGATGTCGACCTCGTTGATCGCCGAGGTCACGAACGCACCGAGCCCGAGCTCGGTCGCACTGAGGTACAGGGTCTGCGACAGATGGCCGCTGTCGAGCACCAGCGCGCGATAGGCCTTGGCGTGCTGGCGGTATTTCCAGAAGCTGCGTGCATAACGCGGCGTCAGCACCGCCATCGCCGGCGCATCGGCGAACCAGTGCTGCCCGGCCAGCGCGCGCAGGGCGAATTCGTGCAGCGGCGCCTGCGGTGCGGGCAAGGGTTCGAGCGCGTGATCGATCGCGTGGTAGTGATACAGCCCGGGCTCGACGCCGTCGACGCGTTGCACGATCAGATAAGCCTCGGTGGCGTGCAGGCCGCCCCCGGACGGCGTGTGCTTCTTGAGGAAGACGGTGTCGTCGTCGACCTTGACCAGGGCCTGCGCGGCGAACACCCGTTGCAGCATGTGCGCGAACAAGGCCTGCGACAGCGGGCGCGCGGCATCGAAGTTGCGGCAGGTGGAGCGGCGCGCGAGCAGCGCATCGAACTCGTTGCCGTCGGTCCGCGGCAAGCCGATGCGTTGCTCGGGCGGGCAATGTTCGAGCACCGGCGCTGGCGGCGCGCCGAGCTTGCGGCGCAGGTCGGCCACGGTATGCAGCTCGTTGGCGTCCATCGCGGCGACGGCGTCCAGGCCCTGCCAACGCGCCAGACGATGCAGCATCGCCGCCGGCGCAAACCAATGGCCGCTGCGCAGGCGTTCGTCGCGCTCGCGGCAGGCGATGCGCTGCGCACTCGCATCGGCCGCCTCGCACAGCACCAGGCCGGCGTCGAGCAATCGCGCCAGCGCCGCGTCCTCGGCCGCGCTCAACCCACTGGCTTCGACCCAGTCGCTCGGGCTCAGGCGTCCGAGCAGTTCGCGTTGTCCGGCGTCGATCTCGACCTCGCCGTCGAGATGGGCGGCGAGCGCAAGCCAACGCAGATGGCGCGACAGGCCGGCGCCGCCGGACAGCAGCGACGACAGATCGAAAGCCACCCGCTCGCGCGGCTCGAGGAAAAGCACGGAGCAGCGGCGGATGCGCATCGAGAGTCCCTGGGCGGCGGCGATGATCGCGGCGCGGCGGGCGGATCGCCGCCGGCCGGTCACGCGGGCTCCGTATCATGCCCATCGCGGCGACGCCCTTCCAGCGTGCGCGTCGCAGCTGAACAGGTACGGCGCGCGCGCCGCATACTCAGCGCCGACCGGCCATGCGAGCACTCGAATGGCCGGCGATTCTGCGTTTTTGCGTGCTACGCGGGTGAGCGGATGCTGTTCGCCGCTCCCCAACAGCGATAAATTCGGCCGCAGACAGGCCCGCAACGGGTCTTCACAAGGGGAAACAGATGTCTATCGATAAGAATCAACAGAACGGGCACCCGCCGCTGGCACCCGAAATCGCCGACCGATTGCTCGATCTGCTCAGCTCGGACGACAAGTTCCGCACTGAATTCGCCAAGGATCCCGGCGCCGCATTGCAGAACAGCCTCGGCCTCGCGCCGCAGCAGACCCAGGCCGCGCTGGCCGGCGCCAGCTGCCTGCGGGTCAACTCGCTGGCCAGCAAGGAAGAAGTGCAGGCTGCGCGCGACGAACTGCGCGGCAACCTGACCGCGACCGGCACGCATACGGTGGTGTTCATGCTCGAAGTCGGCCAGGTCCAGGCCAGCCTCGGCGGCGGCTCGGGCGGCAGCACTCTGGCTTGAGTGCAGGCGCGACGGGAGGCGGGGGCCTGCCGTCGCGCTGACCGATCGTATCGGTCGGCAAACACCAGTTCGGAGCACCAGTTCGAATCGACCGGCCTGCGCATCCGCGCAGACCAGCGCCGCCGTGCGGGTCAGCCGCCCGGCTTGATCGCAGCGACGGCGGCGGCTTTCGCCATATCGCGCTGCGCCGCCGAAGCATCGGCGACGTTCATCGCCAGATACACCTGGCCGCCGGCCGGATCGGCGTAAGCGCGGCCGCGATGGGCGGCGATCCAACGGGTTTCGGTCGTGGCCTCGTCCTTGCGGCCGGCCGCGAGCAAGGCGTCGCGCAAGGCAACGTGGGCCTGGAAGGGTTCGCTGCCGTCGCTGAGGCCGCGCAATTCGCGGATCGCCTCGTCGGGCTTGCCGGCCAGGCGCAACTGCTCGGCGCGCGCGACCTGCAACAGCTTGCGCGACAGGCCGCTGCCGCTGCCGTTCACCGCTTTGACCACGCGCGGCAACAGGCGTTCGGCCAGGGCCCGGTCGCCCTGACGCTGGGCCAGGCGCAGCGCGGCCAACGCATTCAAGGCCAGGTCGTCCTGATCGGCGCTGTTGGGCTTGCCGGCATCGGCCAGCACCGAGTCGGCGAACAGCTCGATCTCGGCCGAGGCCGGCGGGTCCTTGCCGGACACGCTGCGCACGACCAAGTCGGTGAAGCGCAGCGGATGCCGGACCAGGATGCTGGCGCTGCGCGAGGCCCGCGCCGCTTCGCGCGCGATTTCGGCGGCCTTGGCGTACTGGCCCTGGTCCAGCGGCACGGCGATGCGCTCGAACTGGTCGACCAAGTTCCCGCTGACGACATGCCCCTGCTCGGTCAGCGAATCGAGGATGCGGTTGGCCTCGTCGAACCGGCGCATCGCCGCCAACGCCGAGGCATGGCGGCGGTTGGGCGCGTAGTGGCCGCTGAGCTCGGCCTGCTTGAACGAATCCAGTGCCTTGGCATAACGCTCTTGCGACAGGTGGATGCGCCCGGCCAGCTCGAAGGCGACGTTGCGCAAGGGCTCCTGCGGCGCGGTCGCGGCGGTGGTCGCGGCCAGCGCACTGTCGAAGCGGTTGGCGAGGAACTCCGACCAGGCGTATTGATAGCGCCCGGCGAAGTAATCCGGATACACCCCGGCCAGCAACTTCCACTTGCCCGGCGCATGCAAGGAGGGCTGCGGACCGAACTCGGCCGCCCAGGCGTCGAGATACAGGGCTTCGCGCGGGGTCAGGTGGTCGCGCAGTTCCTGCGCGCGCTCCAGGTAGGGCCGCGCGCTGTCGGTGTCGGCGTTGCTGACGTAGACACGCATGATGCCCATGTGCGCCAGGGCGAAGTTCTGGTCGATCTGGACCGCGCGCTGGAAGTACTGCTGGGCCTCGTCGAACTGGCGATGGGCGTAGGCCTTGCTGCCGAGCGCATAGGCGCGCAGCGCATCGAGGTTGCCGGTCGCCACCTTGGGCAGCGGTTCGGAATCCTTGTCGATGCTCTTGAGCGCTTCGCCGAGCTTGCCGCGCAGCGCGGTGGTGACCTCGTCGATCGAGGTCAGCGCCGAGGCCGCACCGACGCCGTCGGCCGACTCGGCATACACCGTGGTCTGGGTGTGCGGGTCGATCACCTCTGCGCTGACCCGCACCCGGCCGCCGACTTCGGCCACCGTCGGCAGGATCACCGCGCGCGCGCCGTCGCGCAGCGCGATCTCCGAAGCGACCGCGCGGTCGAGCACGGTGTCGACCTTGCGCTGCATGCGGTCGAGGGTGTCGCGCGCCTTGAGGTCGGACAGCACGTTGACGTAACGCGATTGCTCCAGGCTGATGCGGAAGGCCTGTTCCAGCGAATCGTCGAGCACGCTCTGCCCGGTCAGATTGCGCAGGTCGCCGACCACCACCCAGTCGCGCTGGTTGAAGGCGATCGCCGGCTGCGGCCGGGTCGCGAACCACACGCCGGTGCCGATCATCGCGAGCAAGGCGACTTCGGCGGCCAGCGCGGCTGGACGCCGCCACAAGGGAATGTCGCGCCAGGCCTTGGGCCCGTTCGGCGGCGCCCGCAACGGCGCGATGCCGGGCTCGCCGACTTCGTAGATTTCCTGCGGCTCCGGCACGCCCTTGAAGCGCCAGCGGCCGTGCGATTTCCACAACAGTTGCTGGCCGCGTTCGCCGAGCTCGCGCGCGGCGCGGTGCGCCAGCGGCTCGGCGATCGCCGACAGCAGGATCTGGCCGGGACGCGCGGTCGCCATCAAGCGGCCCGCCATCGGCTTGGCCAGGCCTTCGACCTCGACCGGCTTGGCGCCGACCCGCACCGCCTCGTCGCTGTTGCGCCAGGTCAGCACTTCGCCGACGTGCAGGCCGGCGCGGGCCTGC
Organism: Lysobacter sp. CA196; assembly: GCF_052078695.1. Taxonomy (NCBI): domain Bacteria; kingdom Pseudomonadati; phylum Pseudomonadota; class Gammaproteobacteria; order Lysobacterales; family Lysobacteraceae; genus Lysobacter; species Lysobacter sp. CA196. The sequence goes on from NZ_JBQJIN010000031.1 coordinate 14,362, forward strand.
AGGATCAGTTTGCGCGGCGCGCCGAGTTCGCGCAGGCCGCGGGCATAGTCGAGGGCGAAACCGAGCCCGTCGATGGGCCGCTCGAACAGCAGCAGCAAACCGTCGGAGCGGTCGATCAGGCGGCCGCGCCAACGCTGCTGCAACTGCAGCACCAGGCGGTCGTGCTCGCGGAACAACGACGCAGCCGGACCGTCGCCGAGCCGTTCGACCAGGGTGGTCGAATCGCACAGGTCGGTCAGCAACAACGTCCGCAATTGCGGCCCGTCGGCGTTGGGTCGGTGGGCGTCGTTCATGACGGCATCCTTGTCGACGCGGCTCATGCCGACGTCAGTTCCGCGTCCTGCCAATGCACGCGATTGCCGCCCAATCGCTTGGCCTGGTACAGCGCGCCGTCGGCGTGCGCATACCAGTCATTCCATTCGTGTTTCGCGCTGACCAGGCAGGCGCCGACGCTGACCGGACAGATGGTCGGCGGCGATTGCGGGATCAGCAGCAGGCCGTGCACGGTCGAGACGATGAAGTCGGCGAAGCGCATCACGTCCTGGCGCGTCGAGGCCGCGACCAGCAGGCAGAACTCGTCGCCGCCGAGCCGGCAGGCGATGTCCTCGGGGCCGGCCACCGAGCGCAGGATGTTGGCGACGCTCTGCAGCACGCGGTCGCCGACCAGATGGCCGTGGTCGTCGTTGACCTGCTTGAAGCGATCGCAGTCGATCAGGATCAGGCCCATCGTGTCGGGCATGCCGACGCTGCGGCTTTCCTGCAGGTGCAGGGTCAGGCCGCGACGGTTGTACAGGCCGGTCAGGTCGTCGGTGCGGATCAGCTCTTCGGTCTGGTTGAGCTGGTGGGTGGTCGCGTACAGGCTGTCGAGCGCCGCTTCCAGGTCCTGGTTGCGGCGGCGCAGGCGCCGGATCAGGCTTTGTTCGTTGAGCACCACCCGCATGATCGCGCGGCGCAGGAAATACGAAACCAGGGACGGGTCGCGATCGACCAGACGCTGGAACTCCTCGTGACGCAACTCGACCAGCAGGCCGTCGGTGGCGGCGATCGCGTCGGCGCTGCGGGCGTGGTCGCCGATCAGCAGGCCGAGCTCGCCGAAGAACTCGCGCACGCTCAGGCGCTTGGTGACCAGGTCGTCGCCGAAGTCCAGGACGATCGCGCCGCGCGCGATCACGAACATGGTGGTGCCGAGTTCGCCGCGGCGGAACAGCACCTGCCCGGCCTCGACCCGGCGCGGCCGCCCGATCTCGGCGAACAGCTCGAATTCGCCGGGCGTCAGCACGGCCATAGCCACGTCCGTTGGCGCCGCGGTCGCTGTCGAGTTGTCGGTTTCGCGGCCCATCGAGGGCACCGCCATGTCGCGATTCATCCCGATCTCCCCACACCCCTCATCCTGTGGGGTTCCACCAGCAGGATAGCATCTGGTCTGAACTGCTAACGCGGGTTTGGGGCCGAAACGGCCAGCCCCGCGCCGATCTCCGCGGCCCATTGCGCGGTCGATACGTTGCAATAGCGTGGCAGCGGCGACCAAGCGTTACGCAAAGGAAACACCGCGCAACTAGGGGTTTTCGCTAAAAGCGCCGGCCGCGGCAAAGTCGCGGCGGCCTGTTCATGCGCGGCTCCGGCCCCTGCCCTCGCCCGGCCGCACACCGACATAGACCAATTGGTTATATGCGACCACCGGACCCCAGCGGCGGTCGCCGCGCGACCGTCCGGCCTGGGTCCGGCTCGGCTCGAGCCTCGGCCTGCGCGATCCGCCACTCGTTTCCGGTGCCTGGTCTGTTCTCGCGATCGCCGGCCCCTCCAAGCGACGCACAAGAGAAGGACGGGACGGTGCACGCCGGCTGTCGGGGTAGCTCGGCGGAGCATCGACCTGGACGACGTGCGGGCTTGGGGCGCCAGGCCACTGTCGCCTGCCGCACGGATCGAAGTGCGCGTCGAAATGCGCGCGTCACCGACGCCGCCGCGACGCCCCCACAACGAAGAAGGGCCCCTTGCGGAGCCCTTCCTCGTCCCTATCCCCTTGCGACGTGCGGACGACGGCTCAGGCGGCGGCCTTGCTGTCGTCGTGGAACTGTTCTTCCTCGGTCGAACCCTTCAGCGCCACGGTCGAGGACTGGTTGCCCTGGATCGTCTGAGTCACCGCGTCGAAATAACCGGTGCCGACCTCGCGCTGATGCTTGACCGCGGTAAAGCCCTTCTCGGCGGCGGCGAACTCGGCTTCCTGCAGTTCCACGAACGCGCTCATCTGGCGGCGCGCATAACCGTGGGCGAGGTTGAACATGCCGTAGTTGAGGCTGTGGAAACCGGCCAGGGTGATGAACTGGAACTTGTAGCCGTAGCCGGCGATTTCCTTCTGGAACTTGGCGATGGTCGCGTCGTCGAGGTTCTTCTTCCAGTTGAAGCTCGGCGAGCAGTTATAGGCCAGCAGCTTGCCCGGGAACTTGGCATGGATGGCCTCGGCGAACTTGCGCGCGAACTCCAGGTCCGGCTTGCCGGTCTCGCACCACACCAGGTCGGCGTAAGGCGCATAAGCCAGGCCGCGGCTGATCGCCTGGTCGAGACCGTTGCGGGTCTTGTAGAAACCTTCCACGGTGCGCTCGCCGGTGGCGAAGGGCTGGTCGTTCGGGTCGATGTCGGCGGTCAGCAGGTCGGCGGCTTCGGCATCGGTGCGCGCGACGATCAGGGTCGGCACGCCCATGACGTCGGCCGCCAGGCGCGCGGCGACCAGCTTCTCGACCGCTTCGCGGGTCGGCACCAGCACCTTGCCGCCCATGTGGCCGCACTTCTTGACCGAGGCGAGCTGGTCTTCGAAATGCACGCCCGAGGCGCCGGCCTCGATCATGCCCTTCATCAGTTCGAAGGCGTTGAGCACGCCGCCGAAGCCGGCTTCGGCGTCGGCCACGATCGGCTGCAGGAAGTCGACGTCGCCGCCGCCTTCCGAGCACTGGATCTGGTCGGCGCGCAGCAGGGTGTTGTTGATGCGGCGCACGACCTGCGGCACCGAGTTGGCCGGGTACAACGACTGGTCGGGGTACATCTCGCCGGCGATGTTGGCGTCGGCGGCGACCTGCCAGCCCGACAGATAGATCGCCTTGAGGCCGGCCTTGACCTGCTGCATGGCCTGGTTGCCGGTCAGCGCGCCGAGCGCGTTGACGAAGTCTTCGGTGTGCAGGGACTTCCACAGCTTGTTGGCGCCGAGCTTGGCGATCGAATGCTCGACCGGCACCGTGCCGCGCAGGCGCACCACGTCTTCGGCCGAGTACGGACGGGTGATGCCGGCCCAACGCGGGTTGCAGGCCCAGTCGTTACGGAGTTGATCGGCGGTCGGCAGGGTGTGGCTCATGACTTCGATTCCTTACGTATGGGTCGTGTGACGTGGGGTGTGGTGTGGTTGTGGGTAGGAGCGGCGCTAGCCGCGTCCTCGGGTTGGCGACGTAGTTGCGGTGCCACGGTCGCGGCTGGCGCCGCTCCTACCCCAAAAACGGGTCAGTCGATACGTTCGTAGGCCGGCAGGGTCAGGAACTCCGCGAGCGTGTCGGCATGGGTCAGCGCGTCGAGCATCGCGATGGCTTCGTCGAGCTTGCTGCCGCCCGGCAGCTTCATGCGGTCGGCGAGCTTGCTCGGCAGGCCGATCAGGGCGCGTTCGAGCAAGGCGAAGTCGAGCGGCGTGCCGTCGTCGAGGAACAAGCCGTCGGCGTGCAGCCACTGCCACAGCTGGGTGCGGGCGATCTCGGCGGTGGCGGCGTCTTCCATCAGCCAATGGATCGGCACGCAACCGTTGCCTTCGAGCCAGGCGGCGAGGTAGCGCACGCAGACTTCGACGTTGCCCTCGAAACCGCTGCGGGTGATGGTGCCGAACGAGGGCTTGACCAGGTCGTCGCGGATGATCAGCACGTCGTCGCGCAGCACGTGCTGCTGGTGCGGGGTCGGCATGCGCTCGTCGAAAATGCGCATGGCCAGCGGGATCAGCGCCGGGTGCGCGACCCAGGTACCGTCGTGGCCGGCGGTGACTTCGCGCAGCTTGTCGGCACGCACCTTGGCCAGTGCGGCCTCGTTGGCGGCTTCGTCGCCGCTGATCGGGATTTGCGCGGCCATGCCGCCCATCGCATGCGCGCCGCGCTTGTGGCAGGTCTGGATCAACAGTTCCGAATATGCACGCAGGAACGGCTGGGTCATGGTGACCTGGCCGCGTTCCGGCAGCACCTTGTCGCGGTGCGCGCGGAAGGTCTTGAGGTAGGAGAACACGTAGTCCCAGCGGCCGCAGTTGAGGCCGGCGATGCGGCTGCGCAGCGCGTGCAGGATCTCGTCCATCTCGAACACCGCCGGCAGGGTCTCGATCAGCACCGTGACCTTGATCTGGCCGGCGGCCAGGCCCAGCGCGCGCTCGACGTGGTCGAGCACCTCGTTCCACAGCTGCGCCTCTTCCATCGACTGCAGCTTGGGCAGGTAGAAATACGGGCCGCGGTCCTTGGCGACCAGCGCAGCGGCGTTGTGGAAGGCGAACAGCCCCAGGTCGAACAGGCCGCCGGAGATCGGCGCACCGTCGACGCGCACATGCTTTTCGTCGAGGTGCCAGCCGCGCGGGCGCACCATCAACACCGCCTGTTCCTCGAACGGCTTGAGGGTGTAGTGCCTGGAGCCGTCAGGAGCCATCCAGTCGAGGGTGCCGGCGACCGCCTTCTTGAGCGCGCGCTGGCCGGTCAGCAGATTCGCCCAGGTCGGTGCGGTGCTGTCCTCGAAGTCGGCCATGTAGACCTTGGCGCCCGAGTTGAGGGCGTTGATGACCATCTTCGGATCGCAGGGGCCGGTGATCTCGACGCGGCGGTCGAGCAAGGCGGTCGGCAGCGGCGCGACGCGCCAGTGGCCAGCGCGGATCGCGGCGGTGTCGTCGCGGAAGTCCGGCAGGCCGCCGGCGTCGAAGTAGGCCTGGCGCTCGCGGCGGGCGGCGAGGCGGGCCTGGCGCACGGGCTCGAAACGACGGTGCAGCCCGGCGAGGAACTCGAGGGCGGCCGGGGTCAGCAATTGCTCCTGTCCGGCCAGGGTGGCCGTGAGCTCGATGCCGTCACCCGGCTGACGTTGCTCCTGTTGCGGTTGCTGCCATTGCGCGATCACTGCCGACATCGGTGCGACTCCTGGGGATCATCCTTGGTGGGGATCTGGCGGCTCCCGACGAGCCGGCCTCTTGCCCCAGACCATGCGCTGGCGTCTTGTATTTGACAATCAAGTTTTTTCAATGCATATCATTTGAGTAACTTATATGTAGTTCTCAAGTGGCCACGACACGCAGCCTAAGTCCGCGATTTGCTTACAAAGGCGACCGGCTCAAGCCGCTGCGCGCCTTCTGCCAGACCGCGCGCCTGGGCTCAGTCTCACGAGCTGCTGAGGCGCTCTATCTGAGCCAGCCGGCAGTCACCCTTCAGCTTCAGGCGCTGGAACGCGAGATGGGCGTGCGCCTGCTCGAGCGCAGCGGCCGCCGCCTGGCCCTGACCCGCGAAGGCCAGGAACTGTACGAACTGGCCCGGCCCCTGGTCGAAGGCCTGGACGCCCTCGACGGCACCTTCCGCGAACGCATCCGCGGCCTGGACGCGGGCGAGCTCAACGTCGCCGCCGGCAGTTCGACCATCCTGTATCTGCTGCCGAAGATCGTCGAAGCCTTCCGCGCGGCCCATCCCGAGGTCCGCCTCACCCTGCACAACGTCACCGGCGCCGGCGGCCTGGACCTGCTGCGCTCGGACGCGGTCGACCTGGCCGTCGGCTCGATGCTCGACGTGCCCGGCGACCTCAGCTACGCCCCGGTCTATCGCTTCGAGCCGATGCTGATCACCCCGCGCGATCACCCGCTGGCCAAGCTCGACACCCTGACCCTGCAGGACCTCGGCCCCTACGGCCTGATCCTGCCGCCGCAGCGGCTGACCACCTACCGCATGGTCGACGTGGTGTTCCAGCAGAACCGGGTGCCGTACACGGTCGCGCTCGAAGTCGGCGGCTGGGAGGTGATCAAGCAATACGTGGCGATGGGGCTCGGCATCAGCATCGTCACCGCGATCTGCCTGACCGACGCCGACCGCGCGCGGCTGTCGGCGCGCTCGCTGGCCGAGTATTTCCCGTCGCGCAGCTACGGCGTGGTGGTGCGCAAAGGCAAGTATCTGTCGCCGCAGGCGCGCGCCTTCACCGAGCTGATCCAGCCGGACCTGTTCGTGCGCGGCGATTACTACGCGACCGGTCAGTCCGATCGCTGATCGCGGCAGCTGATCGCTCGTTGCCGATCGGGCGAATACGACGGGGCGGGAGCTCGCGCCCCCGCCCCGCCGTTGCTACCGCAACCTCAACCGAACTCAGTACTGCACGCTCAGCCGCACGCCGCTGAAGGCGGTCGCGCCGTGCAGGCTGACGAACACGTAGCCGGCCGGCGGGTTGTTGACGGTCAACGTCTCGGTGTTGCCGCTCGCCGTCGAACGATAGTTGTGCGCCGAGCGCGTGGCCCAGGCACCCATCGTGTTGACGTAGAGGTCGGCATTGCCGGTGCCGCCCGAGGTGGTGATGCGCAACTGCGTGGTGCCCTGCGGCACGTTCACGAACATATAGACATAGCCGTCGGCCGAGGCGGCCAGGTTGCTGCGCGAACAGTTCCTGCCGAGCTCGCGAGTGTCGGCCCCGCTGCATTCCGGCAGACCGCCGCCTCTGCTCACCGTCACGCTCTTGGCGACCGTGGTGCGGGCGCCGCGGTTGTCGGTCACGGTCAGCTGCACCGCATAAGTCCCGGCCGCGGCATAGGTCTTGACCGGATTCGTCGCGGTCGAACTGGTGCCGTCGCCGAAGCTCCACGCGCGCGAAGCGATGCTGCCGTCGGCATCGGAAGAGCCGTCGGTGAAGCTCACCTTCAGGCCTTCGATGCGGGTGGTGAACGCCGCCACCGGCGGGGTGTTCCCGGTGCCGCCGCTGACCGTGACCGACTTGCTGGTGGTCGCCGTCGCGCCACGGTTGTCGGTGACCGTGAGCTGCACGGTGTAGGTGCCCGCGGCGGTATAAGTCTTGCTCGGGTGGGTGGCGGTCGAGCTGGTGCCGTCGCCGAACTTCCATGCGCGCGAGGCGATGCTGCCGTCGGGGTCGGAAGACGAATCGCTGAAGTTCACCGTCAGACCGTTGGCGGCATGACCGAAGCCCGCCACCGGCGGCTTATTGGGCGTGCCGCCGCAGCCGGGACCGTCCGGCGTGGCGACGCAGGGCAGCCAGGCACGGAAGGCAGCGTCGTTGTTGCCGCCGATGCCGCCCATGAAGGTGGCATAGCCGGTGTAGTTGCCGGGACGGAAGTAGCCCAGGATGCTGTTCACTTCGCTGCGGCGCTGCTCGAACATGAAACGCACCGCCAGATAGCCCCAACGGTAGACCAGGTTCTGGCCGCTGTTGTAGTCGTTCTGGTAGACCCGGCTGAGTGCGTAAGTGGCGCGTGCGGCCTCGCTTTGCGCCGCGGTGTTGGCCAGGTTGCGATACGAAAACGACATGTACTCGGCGAAGCCTTCGACCCACCACACGGTCTTTTGCTTCATCGCCGCGTTGAAGTCGCCGAACATGTTGAAGCGGCCGTCAAGGTAATGGATGTACTCGTGGGTGAGGTTCCAGATCTCGAAGGTCTGCGGCCGCATCCATTCGGCCTCGTAGGCGATGAAGCGCGCCTGGTTGCCGGTCGCGGCCGGGTTGCCCTCCAAGTACATGCCGCCGTTATTGGTGTTGATGCCGTAGAGCGCGCCGGCATAAATGCCGTAGTCGGTGCTGCTGTCGAACACCACCATTTCCAGCGCGGCGTTCTGGTCGTTCGCGACCGGCACGCCGCCGGTGGCCAGGGTCCGGTGGAAATAGGTCTCTTCGCCGGCGACGATCGCGCAGGTATCGGCCAACTGGGCCGTGGTCATCGACTGCGCGCGCAGGCGCAGGGTCGGACTGCAGGTGTGGCGGACCGGCAAGGCCGCCGCGTCGACCCGGGCCTTGAAGTCGCACAGGCCGTAGTAGCCGCAGTTGGCCTTGTCGAAGTAATCGACCATCTCGCCGATGCCGACCCACAGACGCGCGGTCGGTCCCGACACCGAGGATCGGTCGAGCAACGTCTTCGCCCGCGACTGGGCGATGCTCTTGACGTTGCCGGTGTACTGCAGGAAGCGGCCGATTTCGCGGCCGGCGTTGGCCACCAGGTAGTCGTCGGCCTGGCCCAGCATCGAGAAATGCGTATTGGCGAAGTTGTACAGCGTGTCGACGATCGAGGGATCGGCCTGCACCGCGGTGCGGAACGCCTCGTCCTGGTGGCCGCGGAAGGTTACGTTGTAGGCGTTGTTGACCGCCACCTTCATCCAGTAATACGCGTTGTAGCTGCTGTTGTAGCTGTCGAGCAGGCGCTTGACCACGTACAGGTAGCGCGCGTTCTCGATCGAGCTGTCGATCAGGGTGACGAACTCGGCCAGGGTTTCGCCGTGCACATCGTTGACCAGGCCGAAGTTCGCGTTTCCGGCGAAGGCGTCGAGGGCCGGGCGGATCGCATTCTTCAACGGCGCGCCGTAGCTGCCGACGCTGGTGTCGTAGAACTGCACGTAGTAACCGGCGCGCAGGAACAGCACCAGTTGCAGGGTGCTGCCGGCGTTGGTGCCGTTGTAGTTGCGCGCGGACGTGGCCAGGGCGTTGGCGACGGTCACCATCTGCGCTTCGCGGAAAGTGCCGTAGGCGGTAGTGCCGCTCAGGCCGAACAACTGGTTGATGCAATCGGTGTCGGCGCTTTTGACCGCGGCGACCAGGGCGTCGCCGCTGAGGCTGGCGAACTGGTTGGGGTCGCAGGCCGCCGCGGCCGCCTGCAGGCTGCGCGCGCTGAACTTCGCCAACGACGGCCGCTGCAGGATGTCGCGGCGCGCATCGGCGCGGTCGTACTCGCTGTCGGCGCGCTCGCGCAGCAGGGGCTGATAGGGAATGCGCAGCGAAGGTTCGGCGGCGCGGTCTTGCTGGTGGGCACCGAAGATCTGCCGTTCGGTTGCCGGCGCCTTGCGTACCGCGGCGACGCGTGCGGCGGCGGTCTGCGCGGCCGCGCTATTGCCGGCTACGAGATTGGCGCCGAGGTTGGCGGTGTGCGGCGGCATGGCCGCGACCGCACTCGATATCGAACTCGATACCGGGCTCGATTCGGCGGATGCGCCGTTCGGCGCGGCCCAGGGCAAGGCATAACTCAGAAAGCTGACGGCGGTAACGACGGCGCCAAGCATGAGGGCTTGGGTCGGCCCCGGTTTGGGTGCAAAAGACATCGCATTCTCCTTTGATTGGACGTCGGGCCCGATGCGGCGGCATGCGTGCGGCCTGGCGATCGGGTCCGTGGCTCCGGATTGCGGAAAGTCATCGACGGTCGGACGAGTGGATGAGGGCTGCTCTCCTTGCTCGGTGAGTGGCTGGCTCGGTGGCCGGGACGCGCGCATCGCGCACGTTCGTGGGGGACGGGACGGCCGGCGGATCCAGGACGGGCGCGGCAGACGTCGCGGATCGGTCGGCGCGCGTTCGCGCGGCCTTATCCGCCGGGCAGCCGGGTTCGCGGTGCAGGCCTGGCCTGCCCCTCGATCGGTCCCGAGTCTGTTCACCGGCGGGCCCCCTGCCAGGCCGGTCACACGCCTGACATGTCGCCAGGCTATTTTGTATACCGTATACCGTATCTGGTAATTTGGCCCGATTCCGTGACGTCAGTCTGCGCAGTCGATCACCGTGCCAAACAGACGTTCGTACGCCGACGGACGGCGGTCCGCGTCACCGCGCTACCGGCGGCAAGCACATCCACGCGACGGCAGCGACGGCCGCGCGTTCGCGAGCCCGGATTCGAATCGCCCGACGCTCGAACGCCTCGCCCCTTCCGGCGGTGTCCCCGCCATTTCCCCACTCACGCGTACCCAGGCGCCCGCCTCGCTCGCGGGCAGGCCGCAGGCGCTGGCGGTTGGGTAGACTGAACGCATGAGCATCGTCCCCCGTTCGCTGTCCGACCAAGCCTTCGAAGTGGTCCGCGAACGCATTCTGTCGACCCAAATTCCGCCGCTCGCGCCGATCCGCCAGGAGTTGCTCGCCGAGGAACTCGGCATCAGCAAGATTCCGCTGCGCGAGGCGCTGGGCCGGCTGGAACAGCAGGGCTTGTTGAGTTCGCACCCCAACCGCGGCTTCTTCGTGCCGGCGATGACCGCCGGCGAGGCCGAGGAAGTGTTCGCGCTGCGCCTGAAAATCGAGCCCGACGCCGCCGCCCATGCCTGCCTGGAAGCGGGCGAGGACGAACGCAAGGCTGCCACGGCCGCGCTGGCCGCGCTGGAAACGGCTTCGAAGACCGACATCCACAACGCGGTGCGCTTCAACCGCACGTTCCACCTGTCGCTGGTGCGGCCGGGCGGCCGCCACGTCACCACCCAACTGGTCGAACGCCTGCAGGTGCTGGCCGAACGCTATGTGCGCAAGCACCTGGAGCCCGAAGGCCGCGAGGCCCGGGCGAGCAGCGAGCACCACGAGATCCTCGATGCCTGGCTGGCGCGCGACTCCGCGCGCGTGGCCGACCTGCTGTGCGCCCACATCGTTTCGACCTTGAACGATCTGCGCCTGCAACTGGAACAGATCGACCACAGTGGCGAGGCCGGCCAAGCCAGAGTCAAACGCAGCCGGCGTCCGCGCAAGTAAACGCGCGGATCAACGCGCGATCAGTCGGCGCGCGGCCGACCGGCTCGGATCACTCTGGTCAATTCGTGCCGTGGTGCTTGCCCTGCCAGGGCCTGTACCAGTCGCGGATGCGGCGGATGTCGGCGTCCATGTCCTCGCCGAGCTGGAACGCCTCGCCGATGCCGATGATCTTGTCGGGATAGTGGAAATACGCCGGCACCACCGGCACGTCGGCGGCCTTGGCGATCTTCCAGAAACCGGCCTTCCAGCGCTCCACCGCCTTGCGCGTGCCCTCGGGGGCGAGGCCGAACCAGAAATGCTCCTGGGCGCGGATCATCGCCGCGGCCTGCTCGATCACACCGTGCGCGGCGCTGCGGTTGACCGGAATGACTCCGAGCGAACGCAGCAGCCCGCCGAGCAGGGGCACGCGGAACAGCGAATCCTTGCCGAGGATCTTCACGTCCAGGCCCATCGCCGCCTTCGCCGCGAAACCCCAGACACCGTCCCAGTTCGAGGAATGCGGCGCGCCGATCAGCACCGCGCGCGGAATGTCGGGAAAAGCGCCGACCATGCGCCAGCCGCCGAGCCGCAGGATGGTGCGGCCGACCCAGCGGGTGAAACGGTTGAAACGCACTTGCGGCACGTTCGGCGGCAAGGTCAGGACGATGTCGTCGCGGGCTGGCTGCTGCATGCGTGCTCCGTCAGTCCCAATTACTTTGCGAACGACCGCGCTTGGTCGTGCTGCGTTCGCGCTTGGCGCCGAGGCGGCGTTCCTTGGAAGCACGGCTGGGTTTGGTGGCGATGCGCGGCTTGGGCGCGCGCAGGCCGCTGTCGACGAAGGCGGCCAGACGCACGCGGGCGTCCTCGCGGTTGCGTTCCTGGGTGCGGAAACGCTGCGCGCTGATCACCAGCACGCCCTCGGTGGTCACGCGCCGGTCGCGCTTGCTCAGCAAACGCTCGCGCACGGCCTCGGGCAACGACGGCGATTGCGCGATATCGAAGCGCAATTCCACCGCAGTCGCGACCTTGTTTACGTTTTGCCCGCCCGGACCGGTCGAACGCACGAAGCGCTCGACCAATTCCTGTTCGGGAATCGTGATCGACAGATCCACCATGCTCTCCTCCGCCGGCGATTGTAGACCGGCGCGCGGTCGCGTCCATTACGCGGTATTGACGCAGGCCGGGCGAAGCCGGGCTTGACCGCGGCGGGCGATTGTGCCGGCCGTCGTTGACGCGGCCGCGGGCGAGGCGGACCATGCCGGGACCGGTCCAAGGAGGAAGTCCGTATGCGCCAGCGCCTGCCCCGCCCGCTCGCCGCCGTCCCGCTCGTCGCAGTCCGGCTCGCCGCGGTCCGGCTCGCGGCGGTCATGTCCGCCGCACTGTTCGCCGCCGCACCGGCGCTGGCGCAGAGCGGCTACCTCGACCCGGCCAACGTCGACGCCATCGCCTCGCAACGCGCGCAACGGCAAACCCTGCAATCGGCCCAGGCCATCGCCGAGGCCGTGGTCGGGCGACCGGCGAATGCCACCGACCAAGAAGTCCTGCGCAAGTACTCCGGCGTGCAGAGCGGCTTCATGCAGCAGTTGCAGAACGCCGCCGGCGCCGCCACGGCGAGCCAGTACGACGACAGCCGCCAGGACAACCGCTACGACGACAGCAACTACGGCCGCGACGCCTACGGCAACGTCTACGACCGCAACGGCTTCGAGCAGAGCAACGGCGGCTTCAGCGCTTCCGAGCTGCAGGCCTTGACCCAGTTGTCGCGCACCCCGGAAGGCCGCCGCGTGCTGGAACAGATGGGGCAGCAGGGCTACGGCGTCGGCGGCAACGGCTCGGGCACACCGAAACAAGTGCTGCGCGACGCCTTCCTGCAGGACCTGCTCAACGCGGCCTCCAATGCCGCCGCGCGTCCGGTCTATCGCGAGTACCAGCGCCGTCCCTGATCTGGCGGTGCTCGACTGATCCCGCAAAAATCCACGACGACGGCCGCATTGACGGCCGGCGTACGGCCACGGACGATGCCGTCCCCCTTCAAGGAAGAACACCCATGATCCAGCTGTCCCGCGGTCTTTCCGTCGCGTTGCTGAGCACCGCGCTGTGCGCGGCGCCCGCCTTCGCCGCGCGCCCGAGCGACGCCCAGATCGACCAGCTCATGCAGTCGATGAACTACGAGCGCATGAAGGGCGAGATGCTCAAGCAAATGCGCGAACCGGCCGAAATGATGGCCATGGCCGAAGCCGGCGACGGGCTCGACGACAAGCAACGCGAAGCGCTCGCACGCAGCCTGGCCCGGCAGATGAGCATGGTCGAGGAGATGCTGGACTGGAAGGCGGTCGCGCCGATCTATCGCAAGGTCTACGGCGAAACCTTCGATGCCGCCGAAGTGCAGGCCCTCATCGATTTCTACGGCAGCCCGGCCGGGCGCAGCATCATGGAAAAGATGCCGCTGGCGATGGGCCGGACCATGCAGGAACTGCAGCCGTTGATGAAGACCATGTTCGAGCGCATGCAGCGCGAGCTGCGCAACGAGGTCAAGGACATCGTCGACGGCGACGATAAGGCCGCACCGGCGCCGCCGAGCCCGCCCCAGCCTGCGACCGGCGGCTGAGCCGGCTTCGTCGCTAAGGCGCAGGAGCAAATCCCCCCTGCCCCCCTTTGTCAAAGGGGGGAACTGCGCGCTGGTTCCAAGGGGACGAAAGCCGTTGCGCCAACGCCCTCAAACGGCCGGCGGCGCCTCGAACAGGGCCAGGGCCTTGGCGAACTCCGCGTCCGGCGGCGCCACCGCGACGATGCGCTCGCCGCTGACCGGGTGCAGGAAGGCCAGCCGCTGCGCGTGCAGCAACATGCGATGGATGCCGAGCATGCGGAAGCTGCGGTTGTGGCGGCCGTCGCCGTGGCTGGTATCGCCGATCAGGTGATGCGACAGATGCTTGAGATGGCGGCGGATCTGGCGGAAACGCCCAGTCTGCGGCTGCGCCAGCAACAGAGCGTAGCGCGAGGTCTCGAAGCCCGCCGACGGCAAGGCCAGCTCGGCACGCCCGAGGCAACGGAAACGGGTCTGCGCCGGTTTCTTGACCGGCTTGCCCGGCCCGCCGTCGAGGTCGTGATCGACTTCGAACGCATCCTCGGCCGGCCAGCCGCGGCACACCGCCAGATAGTCCTTCTCGACCTCGCGCGACATCAGCACCTTGCCCAGGGTCGAGGCCGCTTCGCGATCGAAAGCCAGCAACAGGCAACCGCTGGTGGCGCGGTCGAGGCGGTGGACCAGGAAGATCGGCCGGCCGAATTGCTCGCGCAGGCGGTCGGCGGCGAAGTCGGTCTCGCCGCGCGCGAGGGCGCTGTCGTGAACCATCAGCCCCGCCGGCTTGTCGATGACTGCGATCGTCTCGTCGGCGTACAGCACCGGCAGGCCGGCGGCGGCCACCTCCGCGCGCGGGTTGGCGTCTGAATCTGGGGTCGAACTGAACGTCGGGTTCATGAGGCCGTACACGGGCGCTAGGGTGGTCGACCGCTATCTTCGTCTATTGCAGCAGGGCCTCCCAGAGCGCCATCCAATATTTAGCGCTCGCGCAGCGCCCGTCGAACCTTCAACGCTCCCAGCGCCATCGAACACTTCAGGACTCACATGCCCCAACACCGCACTCGCCTCGCCCCGCTCGCCGCCTCGCTCGGCCTCGCCCTCGCTGTGGCCCTGTCGTCGGCCCAGGCCGAATCGCCGAAGCCGCCGGCCGGGGTCGGCGCCGGCCCCTGCGTCGAGGGCATTTGCGAGTACCGCTTGAGCAACGGCCTGCGCGTGCTGCTGTTTCCCGATGCCAGCCAGCCCACGGTGACGGTCAACCTGATCTACGCCGTCGGTTCGCTGCAGGAGAACTACGGCGAGACCGGCATGGCCCATCTGCTCGAACACCTGCTGTTCAAGGGCACGCCGCGCCATCGCGACATTCCCGGTGAGATGAAGAAGCGCGGCATCGGCTTCAACGCCGAGACCTCGCTCGACCGCACCAACTACTTCGCTTCGTTCCCGGCCAACGACGCCACCCTGGACTGGCTGCTCGGCCTGGAAGCCGATCGCATGCTGCATTCCGACATCGCCCGCAAAGACCTCGACAGCGAAATGACCGTGGTCCGCAACGAAATGGAGAGCGGCGAGAACAGCCCGGTCGCGGCGCTGATGCAGCGCGTGCGCTCGACCGCCTACCTGTGGCACCACTACGGCAACAGCACGATCGGCGCGCGCAGCGACGTCGAGAACGTGCCGATCGAGCGCCTGCAGGCTTATTACCGCGCCTGGTATCGGCCCGACAACGCCACCCTGGTGTTGGCCGGGCGGCTCGACCCCGCCGCCACCTTGAATGCGGTCGCGCGCCATTTCGGCCCGCTGGCCAAGCCATCCGAGCCGATGCGCAAGTTCTACACCCTCGACCCGGCCCAGGACGGCGAGCGCGACGTCACCGTGCGCCGGGTCGGCGACATCCGCCTGCTGATGGCCGCCTACCACGTCCCCGCCGGCACTCATGCCGACGCCGCCGCGCTCGGCGTGCTCGACGAGGTGCTTGGCCACGTGCCCGGCGGCCGCCTGCACAAGGCACTGGTCGAAAGCGGCCTCGCCGCGAGCGTCGGCGGCAGCAGCGAGCAACGCCAGGACCCCGGCCTGATGAGCGCGCTCGCCGCGGTGCCGAAGGACGGCGATGCGGCCAAGGCCGAGAAGGTGTTGATCGCCCAGCTCGAACAGATTGAACGCCAGCCGGTCACCGCCGCCGAAGTCGAAGCCGCCAGGCAGCGCCTGCGCAACGGCTTCGAGCTGGCCTACACCAATGTTTCCGGCGTCGCGATGGGCCTGTCGGACGCGGTAGTCGCCGGCGACTGGCGGCTGTACTTCCACTACCGCGACGCGCTCGAGAACGTCAGTGCCGACGACGTCAACCGCGTCGCCCGCCGCTATCTGACTTCGAGCAACCGCACCTTCGGCCGCTTCGTCCCGACCGACGCGCCGCAGCGGGTCGAGATCCCCACCGCGCCGAGCGCCGCCACGGTGTTGCAGGGCTATACCGGCAAGACCGCGATCGAGGCCGGCGAACATTTCGACCCGACCCCGGCCAACATCCAGGCGCGCACCGAGACCGTCACCATCGACACCGGCGTCGGCAGCGGCCTCAAGCTCGCCCTGCTGCCGAAGAAGACCCGCGGCGCCACCGTCACCGTCTCGGCCTCGTTCAACTTCGCCGACCTCGCCGCGCTCGACAAGCGCGAAGTCGCCGGCAGCATCGCCGGCGCCCTGCTGATGCGCGGCAGCGAAGGCCTGACCCGCCAGCAGATCGACGAGCGTTTCGAAGCGCTCAAGACCAGCGCGCGCATCAGCGGCAGCCTGCAGTCGGCGCGCATCGACCTGACCACGCGGCGCGAACAACTCGGCGAAGCGCTCGCGCTGGCCGCGAAAGTGCTGCGCACACCGAGTTATCCGGAGCAGGAATTCGAGCAATACCGCCTGCAGGCGATCACCGGCCTGGAAGCCTCGCGCCAGGAGCCCGGCAGCATCGCCGGCATCGCCATGGCCCTGCATTTCGACCCCTGGCCGGCCGGGCATCCGCTGCATGCGATGAACCTGGACGAGTCGCTGGCGGCGATCAAGGCGCTCAAGGTCGACGACGTGCGCGCCTATCACCGCGACCTGTACGGCAGCGCCGAAGGCCAGATCAGCGTGGTCGGCGATTTCGACCCGGCCGCGCTGAAGCAGCAACTGCGCAGCCTGTTCGCCGATTGGCGCCCCCAGCACGCGTTCGCGTCGATCGACACCCGCTACACCGCGGTCGCCGCCGAGCAGCGCCGCTTCGATACCCCGGACAAGCCCAACGGCGTGTTGCTGGCGCGCGCCAACCTGTCGCTGAAGGACACCGACCCCGACTTCCCGGCGCTGGTCGCGGCCAACTACATCCTCGGCGGCGGCACCATCAAATCGCGCCTGGGCGACCGCATCCGCCAGCAGGACGGTTTGAGTTACGGCGTCGGCAGCGACCTCGACGCCGACAGCAGCCGCAGCGGCCGCGACGACGCCGGCAACTGGTCGATCGAAGCGATCGCCGCGCCGCAGAACCTGGACAAGGTCGAACGCGCGATGCGCGAAGAACTCGCACGCCTGATCAAGGACGGCGTCGGCGCCGACGAACTGCGCGATGCGGTGTCCGGCCTGCTGACCCAGCGCGAGCAGGCCCGCGCCTCCGACCCGGCGATCGCCGCCGGCCTCGCCAGCAACCTGTTCTATGGCCGCAGCATGCAGTTCTCGGCCGACCTCGACGCGAAGTTCAAAGCGCTGACCGTCGATGCGGTCAATGCCGCGATCCGCAAGCACCTCAAACCGGAACGGTTGAGCGTCTACACCGCGGGTGATTTTTCCGCCGCGAAGAAGGCGCCGGCGGGCAAATAGAGCCGAGCTGCGGCAACAGCAAGAGCAAATCCCCCGCGCCTGCTGCGCAGGCGCGGCCCCCTCTACAAAGGGGGCAAGGCCGGTGCTGCTGTACTCGGTAACGCCGCCTTGAACCGCGAGCGGGGCTAGATCGGCAAGCGGCAGAGCCGCGGCGGAGCCGCCAGTGCTTGCCGCTGCAGGGGCTGCGCCGCCCCGCGCTCGCGAAGGCAATCGCAGCCCCGGAGGGCGGCCCACATGGATGCGGGCCGTTTTTCATCGGGACAGGGATGTCCCGTATGTAGATCCCTGCGGAGGCACCGCTCGTGCGGGCCCTTGACTCAAAGAGAAGCATTTTTCTTTGGTTACCTTTCTTTTGTTGCTTTAGACAAAAGAAAGTAACCCGCCGCTTTAGTGGCGGAAGCTTTTGGCGTTTGATCTGATCTTGCTTCTCAAGAAGCCACAAGCAAGTGCAAAGCTGGCGCTCCTGTAGGAGCAACGTAAGTCGCGACCACGTCCCGTCGGCCTTCGGCGCAGCCTTCAGGCAAGAGCAAAGCTTCCGTCCGCTGACGCGGCCGGGTTACTTTCTTTTGCTAAGCCCAAAAGAAAGCTAACCAAAGAAAAGGGCTCTCCTTGCAAGGGCACAAGCCCGCACGAGCGATGCCGACGCAGGGATGCTCCAGACAGGCCATCCATGGCCTGCTTGCGCACGGCCCGCATCCTTGCGGGCCGCCCTACGGGTCAGCTTTTAACCTGCAAAGCAGAAAGCAGAAAGCAGAAAGCAGAAAGCAGAAAGCAGAAAGCAGAAAGCAGAAAGCAGAAAGCAGAAAAGCTGATCAGAAACCTCGACATGGCACCAGCAAAAAACCTTACGACAATGATCGTCGCTGCTCTTGGGTAGGAACGGCGCAAGCCGCGACCGCGTGACCAGACGCGCCGGCGCCACCGCGAAGAGCTTCGGGCTCGTGCACCAACCGAGCAAGGTACCGCCGATCAACCCGAGCTCTTGCTCCGCGGCCACGCCGCCAGCAGCGCCCACAGACCGCCGAGACCGGCGATCCACGACGAAGCCGGGATCGACCAGAGCCTCGGGCCGCCCGATTCCATGCCGTACAGCACCGCCGCGACCACCAGCAGGCCGGTGCCGAGGATCGCCGCGACCGTGCGCCGCACCGCGTCCTTGATGGTGCGATTGAGCTCGGTGATGTCCTGCGAACGCATCTTCAATTCGTGCTGGCCCGACACCTGCTGGTTGAGCCAGCTGTGCAGCAGGCGCGGCATTTCCGGCGCGCGCGTCACCAGCTCGGGTAGGCGCTTGCGGAACTCGCTCGCGAGCCGCTGCGGGCTGTAGCGGTCCAGCAGGATGCGCTGTAGCACCGGCCGCGCCACCGCCCAGATGTCGAGCTTGGGGTCGAGCAAGCGCCCGACGCCTTCGATGTTGAGCAAGGTCTTCTGCAGCAGGATCAACTGCGGCTGCAGGGTCAACTCGTAACGCTGCGCGGTGCGGAACAATTTCACCAACACCTCGGCCAGCGAGATCTCGCTGAGCGGGCGGGTGAAGTACGGCTCGCAGACCGCGCGCGTCGCCGCTTCGAGTTCGTCGATGCGGATGTGCGGCGGAATCCAGCCGGCCTGCACGTGCAGCTCGGCGATACGGCGGTAGTCGCGGTTGAAGATCGCCATGAAGTTTTCGGCGAGGTAGTACTGATCCTCGTCCGAAAGCTGGCCCATGATGCCGAAGTCCAGGGCGATGAAACGCGGGTTGCTGCGCCGCGCCGGGTCGCTGTCGACCCAGATGTTGCCGGCGTGGGCATCGGCGTGGAAGAAATTGTCGCGGAACACCTGGGTGTAGAACACCCGCACGCCCTTGGAGGCGAGCGCGCGCCGGTCGATGCCGGCGGCGTCGAGCGCGGCGATATCGTCGGACGGAATGCCGTACACGCGTTCCAGGGTCAGCGCGCGTTCGCCGGTGTGCGGCCAGATCACTTCCGGCACGTACATGTCGTCGCTGTCGGCCCAGAACCGGCGCAGCACGCTGGCGTTGGCGCCTTCGCGCTGCAGGTCCAGCTCGGCGGCGAGGGTGCTCTCGATCTCGGCGACGATGGCGCGCGGGCGGATCTTGTCGGCGCTGGGATGGGCGCGGTCGACGAGGGCGGCGAGCGCCTTGAGCAGGGCGATGTCGCCGGCGATCTTGCCCTCGATGTCGGGACGCAACACCTTGACCACGACTTCGCGCGGCGGCTTGCCGTCCTGCGCCGGCAACCGCGCCGCATGCACCTGGGCGATCGAGGCCGAGGCCAGCGGTTCGATGTCGAAGGATTCGAAGGCCTCGCCGATGCGGCGCTCCAGCGCGTCCTCGACGATCTTGCGCGCGGTCTCGCCGTCGAACGGCGCGACCCGGTCCTGCAGCAGGGCCAGCTCGATCGCGATGTCCGGCGGCACCAGGTCGCGGCGGGTCGAGAGGATCTGCCCGAACTTGACGAAGATCGGCCCGAGTTCCTGCAGCACCAGGCGCAGGCGCGCGCCGCGCGACATCGCCGCGATCTCGTCGGAGGCGCGCGGCACGAACGGGCGCGCGAGCTTGAGCCAGCGTTCGACCGGGGTGCCGTCGAGCAGGTCGTCGAGGCGATAGCGCAGCAGCACGCGGCCGATACGCCAGGCACGCACCGCCGACCTCATGCGCTGCGTCTCGCGCGGTCGCGCAGGCGCGCCACGCGTGCGGCGGCGCGCTCGACGTCGTCGCGCAAAGTGTCGACGTCGTCGTGGAAGGCGTTGAGCTCATCGCGCGGCACCACGTCGCGCGACTCCTCGGTGACGTATTCGGCGGCATTGCCGGCCAGCGCGCCGACGGCGTCGCGGGCATGGCGCAAGGCGCCGGCGAGAGTGTTGGCGACCTGCACCCCGATCACCTCGCCGAACACCGCGGTGAAAGGTTGCTGCCAGTCCGGATCGAAGCGTTCGGCCAGGCGCTGCAGGCGCCGCGCCAGATCGGCGTCGCCTTCGATGCGCAACTTGCCGACCGGGGCGGCATGATCGTTGCGCCCACCGCCGAGCAGGTTCGGCAACTGCGACAGGATCGCGCCGAGGGTGCTGCGCACCGACAGGTCGGGCTCGTCGCTGTCGCGTACCGGCCCGACTTCGAGGCGTTCGCCGGCCACCACGATGCGCAAAGCCAGCGGCGGCGACGCCAAGTGCAGGGCGACGCTGCGGCCGTCGAGCGGGCGCAGGGCTTCGCGGGTGTCGGGATCGAGCGCGAGCGCGCGGTTCAACGCGGCTTCGAGCGCGCGGCCGGCCATCGGCTTGAGTGCGTCCAGGGGCGAGGCGGTATCGGTCATGCCGCCATTCTAGCCGGCGCACGCCGGCCGGCTGTTAGGAGGATGTCGAGGCCGCGCCGCCGCCCCGGGCGTGCTGGGCGCGCACCCGCGCCAGGCCTTCGTCGAAGCCGACCTGGGGCACGTAACCGAAGTCGCGCCGGGCCGGCGCCATGTCGTACCAGTGCGTGGTCGACAGTTGCTCGGCGAGGAAACGCGTCATCGGCGGCTCGCCCTTGAGCGGCAACACCGTCCATAACGCCTCGCAGACCGCGCCGATCGCATAGGCGGCGCGGAACGGCAGGGTCTTGTCGGCGGTCGGCGCGCCGACCGCGGCGAGCAGGCCGTTGACCGTCTCGCGCACCGTGCGCGGCTCGCCGTTGCTGATGAAATAGGCGCGGCCGGCGCAGGGCGCGCCCGGGGCGAGATGCTCGAAGGCGTCGAAATGCGCCTGCGCGGCGTTGTCGATATAGGTCGTGTCGATGCGGTTGTGGCCGTCGCCGACGAAACGCAGGCGGCCGCTGTTGGCGCGTTCGACCAGGCGCGGCAGCAACTGGTTGTCGCCGACGCCCCAGATCAGCCGCGGGCGCAGCGCGACCGTGGCCAGCTCCGGCCCGTTGGCGGCGAGCACGGCTTTCTCGGCGATGGTCTTGGTGGTCGCATAGGCGGCCTTGAAACCCTCGCCGTAGGGCACGGTCTCGGCGGTGCCGCCTTCGACCGGATGGGTGGCGCGGTGGGTCACGCTGGGCGTCGAGGTGTAGACGAGTTTGCCGATGCGGTGCGCGCGGCACGCCGCGAGCACGTTCTCGGTGCCGACCACGTTGGCCTGGTGATAGCTGTGATAACTGCCCCAGGCGCCGGCCTTGGCGGCGTTGTGGAAGACCGCCTCGCAGCCTTGGGCGGCGTCGATCACCGCCTGGCGATCGGCGAGATCGCCGCGCAGCTGGATCACGCCCAGGGGTTCCAGCGCCGGATACAGGCCGCGATTGAAGCTGACCACTTCATGCCCGCGCGCGACCAGGCCGCGGCACAGCGCCTGCCCGAGAAAACCGCCGCCGCCGGTGACCAGAATCTTCATCGTCGTTACGCCCGTGAAAGTCGTGAATGCAGCGCGCGGCTGCGGAAACCTTGCGCATCATAGGCCGTAGGCAAGGGGCTTCACCGTATGCCGGCGAGGAAGAGCAAATCCCCCACGTCCGCTGCGCGGCCGTTTGCCCCCTTTGTCAAAGGGGGCAACAGCACGGGCCGCTTCGATGCCGTTGGGTAGCGACAAAGACACCTACCCCTCTCCCCCCTTTGGAAAAGGGGGGGCTGGGGGGATTTGCTGTTCCCGCAAGGCAGGAAGATCGGCTCTGCCTGCCACGCCAAGCCTGCGTCGATCCGACGCAGCCGCTTCAACCCTTGCGCGCCTGCGCCGCCAGCTTCTCGCGCCCGATCTTGGCGTTGTGGCGGATGTCGACCGGAAAACCCGGATGGAAACGAATGCGCTCGATGCCGGCGGTGTGCGCATGCTGCGCGCCGATCGCACGCAGTTCTTCGGCGATGCGCTCGCACTCGGCGCGCGCCGTGCGCGGTTCGTGCAACTCCACCCACAGCAGCGGCGTCTGCGCACCGGCGGCGCCGGTGCCGACCAGGGCGGTGCGACGCACCTTCGGGTGGGTGTTGAACACCGGCTCGACCTGCTCGGTGTACAGCGGGCCATTCGCGGTTTCGACGCGATGGGTCTTGCGACCGCAGAACCACAGCCGGCCTTCGCCGTCGAGATACCCCAGGTCGCCCATGCGGTGGACGATGCGGTCGAGGTCGCCGCGCACTTCGCGGATCTTGGCCAGATGCGTCGCCGCATCGCGACGGAAATAGCTGTCGGTCGCGGTCGGGCCGGCGACGGCGATCTCGCCGACCACGCCGTCCGGCAGCACCAGGTCGTCGGACCAGTGTTCGATCGCGGCATCGTCGATGCGGATGATCCGCACCTCGTTGCGCTCTACCGCGCGGCCCACGCAGGTACCGGCGCCCTGTTCGGTCGCCGCGCGCGTGGACTGCAGTTCGCGGCCTTCGATCACCGCCACCGGCAGGCATTCGGTGGCGCCGTACGGGGTCCAGAACTGGGCGTCGCGCGGCAGCAGTTCGCGCAATGCCGCCACCGTTTCCGGCGGCACCGGCGCGCCGGCCGAGGTCACCCGCTTCACACCCGGCAGGGCCTGACCGTGTTTGGCCAACACCGCCATCAGCGCCGGCGAGCCGAACAGCTGGTCGACGCCGAAACGGTGGATCGCGTCGATCAGCTTGACCGGATCGGCCTGCGCCGGCCGGGTCGGGTCCATGTCGGGGATCACCGAAGTCAGGCCCAGCGCCGGGTCGAACAAGGCGAACGGCGGAAAGGTCGGCAGGTCGACGCCGCCGGGGGCGATGCCGAAGGCCTCGCCCATCATTTCGATCTGGGCGACGAAATGACGATGACGGAACACGACGCCCTTGGGTACGCCGGTCGAGCCGCTGGTGAACACGATCGCGGCGACTTCGTCGGGGCGGGTGTCGGCGAGCTGCGAGGGCGCACCGGCGCCGTCGCGTTCGACCCGCGCCAGGGTGTCGTCGGCGAGGAAAGCGCGCTTGCCGGTGGTGATGCGGATGCTCGCCGACTTCGCCCAGCCGAGCACGACCCGGGCGACATGCGCCAGCGGAATGCCGATGAAGGCCTGCGGCTCGGCTTCGTCCAGGCACTGCCGCAAGGCGCGCTTGTCGATGCCCGGGTCGATCAGCACCGGCACCGCGCCGGCCTTGAACAGGGCGAACATCAACAGGAAGAACTCCGGCGATGGCCGCACCATCACCGCGGTGCGGGTGCCGCGCACGATGCCGCGCTGGGCCAGGCCGGCGGCGATCGCATCGCTGCGACGGTCGAGTTCGCCGTAGGTCAGCTCGACGTCGTAGCTCGCCAGGCCGTCGCCGCGGCGCGTGCCCGGGCAACGCATCGCCACCCGCTGCGGCGATTGCGCCGCGCAGGCCGGCAACGCGGCGGCGATGTTGCAGGTGTCGTTGCGGCTCGCCGCAGCGGCGGCGCCGGCTTCGCTGGCGCCTGCTGCGATGACGGGTGCTGACGTCGGGGTCGTCATCGGCTCAACTCAAAGGGTGTCGGTCGAGGAAAGCGCGGATCTCGGGCACCAGCACCTCGGCCTGGTCTTCCAGCACGTAGTGGCCGGCATCGTCGAAAGCCTGCACCTGCGCCTGCGGCAGCGCATCGGTGAAGCCCTTGAGGAAGTGATGGTCGAAGACGAAATCGCGCAGGCCCCAGCCGATGAAGGCCGGGCGGTCGGCGTACTCAGGCAGCTTGCGCCCCATCGCCTGCACCAGCGGCCAGGCCAGGTCGCCTTCGGCGAGCGGAATGTCCTGGACGAAACGCGAGGTGGCGATGCGGTTGGCCCAGGAGTCGTACGGCGCCAGGTAGGCGCGGCGTACGTCGGCCGGCATCGGCTTGACCACGCCCATGCGCGCGGCGCCGCCGGCGAAGGCATTCAAACCGCGGATCAGGCCGATGCCGATCGCCGAGTCGCGGCCCAGGCGCAGGCGCTTGGGCAGGGGCTTGGCCGCCGGCAGCGGGAAGGCGCCGGTGTTGGTGATGACCAGGCGTTTGATCTGCTCGGAATGCTTGAGCCCCCAGCCGAAACCGATGCCGCCGCCCCAATCGTGTACGGCCAGGGTCATCGGCCCGGTCACGCCGAGATGCAGCAGCAGGCGCTCGACGTCGTCGACGCGCGACTGCAGGGTGTAGGCGTAATGCGGCTGCACTGCGGGATCGTCCGAGGGCTTGTCCGACAGGCCCATGCCGACGTGATCGGGGACGATGCAGCGATAAGCCTTGCCCGAACTCGGATCGCGTAGCGCCAGCACCAGCTTGCGCCAGTAATAGCTCCACGACGGATTGCCGTGCAGCATCACCACGACCTCGCCATCGCGCGGGCCTTCGTCGAGATAGCTCATCTCGATCCCGGGACGGACCTCGAAACGCTGCGGCTGGAACGGGTAGTCGGGGAAACTGCGGCTGGACGTCATCGGCGGCTCGTTGGCGGCACGCGAACGGGCGCGGACCTGGGCGGACAGGGCGCCATTATCGGCTGCATCGGCCGGATGGGGAACGTTCCTGCCGATTTGCCGGCCATTCGCCGCCGATCGATGCCGATCCGGCGATAGGGCCGGCCATCGCGGGCAGCGACGCGCGCCCTCGTCTCGTCCGCTCCGTTTGCCCGCTGTTCTTGCCTTCTGGTCGGGTCCGCTGGTCGGGCCCGCTCGTCCGGCCGATCGAAACAAAAGCTATCGTTTGAACATGCCGGCCCTGTGCGATTGCCGCGGTCCGCTTGTCGCACACTCAGGCCCCATGACGACTCGCACTCCGCCGCGGTGATCCATGCGTAGCAAGCTGTTCGTGCCCGGGTCGCGGCCGGAATTGTTCGACAAGGCGCTGGCCGGGCCGGCCGATGCGCTGTCGTTCGATCTCGAAGACGCGGTCGCCGAGA
Organism: Lysobacter sp. CA196; assembly: GCF_052078695.1. NCBI lineage: Bacteria > Pseudomonadati > Pseudomonadota > Gammaproteobacteria > Lysobacterales > Lysobacteraceae > Lysobacter > Lysobacter sp. CA196. The sequence continues at coordinate 39,234 of NZ_JBQJIN010000031.1, forward strand.
ACGACAAGGGCGCTGCGCGCGCCGCGGTCGCCGCCTTCGTCGCCTCGGCGGCGGTGGCGGCCTCGCCCAAGCTCGTCATCGTGCGCGTCAACGACCCGGCCTCCACGCACTTCGCCGCCGACGTCGCTGCGGTGGCGCGCACCGGGGTGGCCCTGATCAACCTGCCCAAGATCGAATCGGCGCAGGCAGTGCGCGCCGCGGTCGCGGCGATCGAACGCGCTCAAGCCGGCGATGCCGCCGCCCAACCGATACGAGTCCTGGTCAATATCGAGACCCCGCGCGCGCTCGCCCATGCCGCCGAGATCGCCGCCGCGCATCCGCGCGTGGCCGGCCTGCAACTCGGCCTGGGCGATTTGTTCGAAGCCGAAGGCATCGACCGCCGCGACCGCGCCAACGTGCATGCGGCGATGTTCGCCGTGCGCATGGCCGCGGCCCAGGCCGGGGTGTTCGCGCTCGACGGCGCCTACGCCGATCTGCACGACGCCGCCGGCTTCAGCGCCGAAGCGCAGGCCGCTCACCGGCTCGGTTACCTCGGCAAGACCTGCGTGCACCCGCGCCAGATCGCCCTGGCCCATGCCGCCTTCGCGATCAGCCCCAGCGAACTCGCGGCGGCGCGGCGGGTGGTGGCCGCGGCCGAGGCGATGCCGGCCGACGACCGTGGCGTATTCGTCGTCGATGGCCGCATGATCGACCTGCCCTTCCTCAAGCGCGCCCAGGCCCTGGTCGCGGCCGCGGAGCGCACATGAGCCCGCCGCATATCGACCGCCCGACTGCTGTCTCCACGCCCCCGCCACGCGGCTTCGCCACGCTCGCCGGACGCATCGCGCGGCGTCTGCTCGCCGTCTGCGCGGTACTGACGATCGTGGCCGCGCCGCTGCACGCGGAACCGCTGACGCCCTTGCGCAGCGCCAGCCTGCCCGCGCTCGACACGCCCTCGCCGCTAATCGGCGTCGCCACGCTCGACGGCCGCACCGTCGCCATCGCTCGCGACGGTGCCTGGAGTCTCGCGCCCGGCGACGCCGCCTGGGCCGCCTTGCCCGCGAGCGACCCCGCCAGCGACACGGCCACGATCGCCGCGCTGATCGGCGACGGTACCCGCGCTTACGCCATATCGGCCGCAGCCGCCGACACCACCGCGGTCGCGCAGTTGCGCGTCGACCCGCACGGCCTGCGTTTGCAGCCGTTGCCGCCGTTGCCGGCCGCCTTGTCGGAGGCGCGCGGCGCCTTGTCGGCCGACAGCTTGTTCGTGACCGGACGCGATGCCGGCGGTGCGATGCGTTTGTTCCAGCACGGCCTCGCCGATGCGAGCGTGGCCTGGAGCGCGCTCGCGATCTGGCCCGGCGCCGCGGCGCCGCGCGCGCTGGCCGTGCAGACGCGTTCGCTGTTCGTCGTCGTCGCCGACCCGCAGGGCGGCGCCGACCGTCTGCTGCGCTGGTCGGCCGAACACGGTTGGCGCCAGGCCGGCGCGGTGCCGGGGCAAGTGCTCGCCGGTTCCGGGCGCGCGCTCGGCCAGGCGCACGTGCTGTTTCCGGTGGTCGCCGCGGGCGCGGCGAACGCCACGCCGATGACCTACCAGACCATCACCCAGGCCTGGGCGCCGTTGCCGGGCGCGCAACTGCCCGGCGCACCGCAAGCCAACCCACAGCGGGCCGGCGCGCAGCTTACCGCCGCCTGGCCCGACGGCCTGCTGTGGACGCAACCTTCCGCCGACGGCCGCCGCACCCTGTTCACGACCGCGCAGGTCCAGGCCAACAAGCTGCTGCTGCACTGGCTCGACTGGTTGGTGATCGTGGTCTACCTGGCCGGCATGATCGGCATCGGCCTGTATTTCTATCTGCGCGAGAAGCGCAACTCGACCGCCAACTTCTTCGTCGGCGGCCGCAGCATTCCGTTCTGGGCCGCCGGCGTCAGCCTGTACGCCGCCAACACCAGCTCGATCAGCTTCATCGCCATTCCGGCCAAGGCCTTCGAGAGCAACTGGCAGTACCTCACCAATAACCTGATCGCGGTGCTCGGGCTGATCTTCGTCGCAATCTGGATCGTGCCGCTGCTGCGCCGGCTCGACCTGATGTCGGTGTTCTCCTACCTGGAGACGCGCTTCCATCCGGCGATCCGCATGCTCGCCAGCGCGCTGTGCATCCTGACCCAGATCGGCAGCCGCATGAGCGTGATCCTGTTCCTGCCGGCGCTCGCCATCGCCACCATCACCGGCATCAGCGTGTTCTGGAGCGTGCTGCTGATGGGCGGCTTCACCATCGTCTACACCGCGATGGGCGGCATGAAGGCGGTGATCTGGACCGATTTCGTCCAGGTCATCGTCAAGATGGGCGGCGCGGTGTTCGCCATCGGCTTCATCGTCTGGCAATTGCACGGCGGTTTCGGCGAGTTCCTCGCCATCGCCCGCGCCGAAGACAAGATGCATCTGTTCGACTTCAGTTTCGACATGACCAAGGCCACGGTGTGGGGCTTCGTGTTCCTGGTGTTGTTCGACGTGGTGCTGACCTTCCCGAAGGACCAGGTGCTGATGCAGCGCACCCTGTCGACCAAGTCCGACCGCGAGGCCGGGCGCTCGATCTGGGCCTTCGCCGCGATCATGATCCCCGGCGGTTTCGTGTTCTACATGATCGGCACCGCGCTGTTCGTCTATTACAAGGCGCACCCGGAGCGGATGAACCCGCTGCTGCCGATCGACGCCACCTTCCCCTTGTTCATCGCCGCCGAACTGCCGGTCGGCGTGACCGGGCTGATCATCGCCGGCATCTTCGCCGCGGCCATGGCGACCCTGTCGGGGATCATGAACAGCGTCGCGACCCTGATCTCGGTGGATTTCTACGAGAAGCTGGCCAAGCGCGGCACCGCCAAGCGGAGCGTGTTCGTCGCCGAACTCACCACCGTCGCGGTCGGCTTGGTCGGCATCGGCGCGGCGCTGTTGCTGTCGCGCTTCGACATCCACTCGCTGTTCGACGTGTCGATCGAGCTCGCCGGCCTGCTCGGCGGCGGTTTCGCCGGCGCCTACACCCTGGGCATGTTCACTCGCCGCGCCAATTCGCCCGGCGTGGCGATCGGCATCGGCGCGAGCATCGTGCTGACCCTGGCGATCTGGTCGTTCCGCCTGGTCCATCCCTACTTCTACCTGGCGATCTCGATCCTGCTGTGCATCGTCATCGGCTACCTCGCCAGCCTGCTGTTTCCGCCGCCGACGCGCTCCCTCGACGGGCTGACGATCTACCGCGACAAGGCTGCCGCGATCGCCGCCGCGCCGGCCTCCCCCTGATGGCATACGCGGGCTCCTCGGCCCTCGTGTAGCCTGCCTCGGCTTGGCGCGATTCGCCCGACCATCACGACGTCAGCGAGAGGTCATGGAAACCCAATTTCTCAACACCTTCGTGACCATCGTCGATCAGGGTTCCATGGCCGCGGCGGCGCGCGTGCTCGGCATCACCCCGGCCGCGGTGGCGCAGCAGATCCGCACCCTGGAGCGCGAGATCGGCGCACCGCTGATCGCCCGCGTCGGCCGCACCGTCAGCGTGACCGAAGAAGGCGCGCGGATCCTGCCGCGCAGCCGCGAGCTGTTGCGCAGCGTCGCCGACCTGCGCAGCGTGGCCAACGAAAGCGAGATCTCCGGCGAGCTGCGTCTGGGCGCCTGCCCGACCGCACTCGCCGGCATGCTGCCCGACGTGCTCGCGCGCATGGTCGAAACCTTTCCGCAGATCAATGTCTTCATCAAGCCCGGTTACTCGGCCGACCTCTACCACGCGGTCGAACAGGGCGACCTGGATGCGGCGATCGTGCTGCAGGCGCCGTTCCCCTTGCCGAAGACCTGCGAATGGCAGTTGCTGCGCGAAGAGCCGCTGATCGTGCTGGCGCCGGCATCGATGGCCGAGCGCGATCCGCACGACCTGCTCGCCAACGAACCGCTGATCCGCTACGACCGCCACCAATGGGGCGGCCGCCAGGCCGACGAGTACCTGCGCGCGGCCAACATCGTGCCGCGCGAACGCTTCGAGCTCAATGCGCTCAACGCGATCGCGGTGATGGTCGACCGCGGCCTCGGCGTATCGCTGGTGCCGGACTGGGCCAGGCCCTGGCCGGAAGGCCTGAACATCGCGCGCATCGCCCTACCCGATGCCTCCGCCAAGCGCTGCATCGGCATCGTCTGGTCGCGTTCGAGCGTGCGCGTGCGCTTGGTCACGGTGCTGCTGCAGGAAAGCCGCAAGGCGATGCAGGCCAAGGCCTGATCGCGTCATGCTCCAGGCGGGAGCAGCACAAGCGCGCATGCATGCCATCGATGCGGCCTCGCCTCGCCGCGCATGCTGCAGTGCCGCAAGAAACTCCTGATTCTCAAGCAACAAATCCTAGTCTCTGAACATAGTCCGCGGCGGTTCTATGCGCGCAATCGAACGCATAGGCTCGCACTCACTCCGGCGACATGCGATGTCGGGGACGTCGCCACAAGGACGCGGCCACGCCGCCGTCGCTCGACGCCGGGGTTCATGCGCGCGCCGTTTCGGCGCGCGCCGCCAACCGCAGCCTGGACGGGACACGACATGCTCAAGCCACTCACCGCCGCGATCAGCAGCATCCTGCTGCTTTCCGCCATCGCCGGCCCCGCCAGCGCGCAGGAGGCTCCGGCGGACGGCGACGAAAGCGACGCCGCGTCGGACCGCACCGCGGTCGATCTCGACAACGTCGTGGTGACCGGCACCCGCAGCCCGAAGGCGGTCGACCGCATTCCCGGCGCCATCACCCTGGTGTCGAAGGAAGAAGTGCAGCGCAACCTGGTGCTGACCGAGGACGCGACCGCGGTGCTGGCGCGCACGGTGCCGGGCTATGCCGAGTCCTCGCAGGCGATGAGCAACACCGGCGAAAACCTGCGCGGCCGCGTCGCCCTGCGCTTGTTCGACGGCGTGCCGCAGGGCTCGCCGCTGCGCGAGGGCACCCGCAACGGCACCTTCACCGACATGGGCATCGTCGGCCGCATCGAAGTCATCAACGGCCCTTCCGCCTCCGAAGGCATCGGCGCGGCCGGCGGCATCATCAACTACCTCTCGGCCGCCCCGACCAAGGAAGGCAACGAGTTCACCGTCGTCTCGCGCTACACCACCCAGTTCGAGGACGACAGCGAGGGCTGGAAGCTCGGCTTCAACTTCGCCCGCAAGGCGGACAATTTCGACCTCCTCGCCAGCGCCTCCTTCCTCGACCGCGGCATCACCTACGACGGCAACGGCCGCCGCATCGGCATGAACACCAGCGGCTCGCTGGCGGATACCGAGTCGCGCAACCTGTTCCTCAAGGCCGGTTACGCCTTCGGCGAGGACGGCGTGCAGCGGATCGAGGGTTCGGTCAGCCACTTCAACGTCGAAGGCAAGGCCAACTACGTGCAGGTGCTGGGCTGCCGCCCCGACGAGGCGGCGCTGTGCGGCGCCACCCGCACCAACACCTCCGAGCGCGGCAACATCTTCGGCTCGAAGGCCGCGATCAACGACTTCAAGCAGTACCAACTCACCTACATCCATTCGGACCTGTTCGGCGGCACCCTCACCGTCAACGCCTACAAGGCCGACCAGCAGATGCGCTATCTGCCGGAGAACACCATCGACAAACAGGACCCGTTGATCGGACCGTCCGGTTCGATCTACGACCAGTCCGAAATCGCCACCGACAAGAAGGGCCTGCGCACCTCCTGGGCGCGGCCTTCGCTGTTCGCGGTCAGCGGCCTGGAGCTGCGGGTCGGTCTCGACCTGGTCGAGGACACCGCCGAGCAACGGCTGGCGCTGACCGACCGGCTGTGGGTGCCGCCGATGGAGTACAAGAGCCGCGCGCCGTGGGCGCAGCTGTCCTGGGACATCGGCCCGGTCACCCTGAGCGGCGGCCTCCGCCGCGAGGACGGCGAGCTGCACGTCGACGGCTACACCACCACCTGGTACCGCGACCGCCGCCACGTCGACGGCGGCACTCTCGAGTACCAGGAAACCCTGAGCAACTTCGGCGCGGTCTGGCGCATCAGCGACGGCTGGTCGGTGTTCGGCTCCTACGGCGAGGGCTTCACCCTGGCCAACGTCGGCATTCCGCTGCGCAACATCCAGTGCTCCAACGATCCCGGCGACACCCAGCCCGACGGCTGCCCGAACGACCCGCGCATCGGCGTCGCCGACCTGCTCGACCTCAATGCGATCGTGGTCGAGAACACCGAGTTCGGTTTCAACTGGCGCGGCGAACGCGGCGCGCTGAGCGCTTCGCATTACGACTCCAAGTCCGACTACGGCCAGTCGCTGGCGATCGATCCGGCCACCAACGATTTCGTGCTGCTGCGCGCGCCGGTGCGGATCAAGGGCTACGAGCTGTCCGGCGACTGGCGCTTCAACGAGGCCTGGCGCTTCAGCGCGGTGTATTCGCACACCCGCGGCAAGACCTCGTTCTGGGCCGCCGACGCCGCCGGCCGCTACGGCGCAGGCCGCATGAACAAGCCGATGGGCGTGCTCGACATCAACCCCGACAAGTTCGCCTGGACCCTGACCTGGAAATACCACCCGCACGGCGACGTCAGCCTCGGCGCCACCACCCTGTTCTCGCGCGATCTGTCCGCCAGCGACGTACGCGGCTTCGACGGCGCGCGCTTCAACTTCCGCGAAAACACCCGCGGCTACACCTTGTTCGACCTGGGCATGAACTTCGAGACCGAACGCTACGGCAAGTTCTCGCTCGGCATCGAGAACCTGTTCGACAAGCAATACATCCTGAGCTGGTCGCAGCCGCCCGGCGGCTTCCAGAACTACTGGGCCGGCCGCGGCCGCACCTTCTCGCTCACTCACACCTTCAAGTTCTGAACCGTTCGCGCTCATCGCCGGGTTACCCTCGAACCGCCGCCGGCGCGACGCTCCCGGCGTCGCACCGGCGGCGGTGGTTTTTTGTCGCTGCGCTCGGCCTGTGCATCGGCCCGGCGTGCGCGAGCGAGCGCATGGCCACCCCGAAGACCGAAGCTGCGGCCGCCCGCGCGGGCCTGCCTTCAGGAGATCTGTCGCAACTGCACCGCTTCATGCATTCGGTCACCGGCCGCGACGGCTATCTCGGCGCGGTCAGCCTGGTCGCGCGCGACGGACGTATCGTCGATTGGCGGGCCTATGGCCATCGCGACCTGGCCCGCCGCGTGCCGATGCGCCGCGATTCGATCTTCCGCATCTATTCGATGAGCAAGACCGTCACCTCGGTCGCGGTGATGTTGCTGGTCGAACAGGGCCGGATCGGGCTCGACGACCCGGTGTCGCGCCATCTGCCCGAGCTGGCGCGGCCCCAGGTCGTCGTCGGCGGCAACGTCGATGCGCCGCGACTGCGCGATGCCGCAGGCGAGATCAGCATCCGTGAATTGCTCACCCACACCGGCGGGTTTGCGGCCGGGCTTGAGGGCGACGAACTGGCGACGGCGATCGTGCGGCGCCACGACCCGCATGCGGCCGCCGATCTGCAAGATTTCGTCGAACGCCTGAGCCGCGCACCGCTCGCCGCCGATCCGGGCACCCGCTTCGGTTACGACGGCGCCGCACTGGAGGTGCTGGCGCGGGTGGTCGAGGTCGTCTCCGGACAGCGCTTCGATGCCTTCCTGCACGAACGCATCTTCGTGCCCCTGGCGATGCGCGACAGCGGCTTCGACGTGCCACCGTCGCAGCGCGAGCGCGTGGTCGACCTCACCGCGATGGGCGAGGACGGTCGGCTGCGAATCGCCGACGGCCCGAGCGCGCGCGAACCCGGCGTGCGCTTGAACGCTTACGCCAGCGGCGCCGGCGGGCTGTACTCGACCGCCGGCGATTACGCCCGTTTCGCGCAGATGCTGCTCGATGGCGGGCGCATCGCCACCGTGCCCGCCGCCGGCTGCGCCGATGCCGCTGTGCCGGCGACGCCGAATGCTCGCGAGCGCGCTGCGTCCGATCCGCTCCGGACAAGCGACTGCACCACCGAACCCACGCCCGCACGCCTGCTGCGCGCCGACACCGTCGCGGCGGTCCTGCGCAACCAACTCGGCATGCTCGATCCGCCGGTCAACCAGTACAGCGACGGCGAAGGTTTCGGTTTCGGCGGCTATGTCGTGATCGATCCGGCCAAACGCGAACGCCCCGGCTCGCGCGGGCAGTTCGGCTGGTCGGGCGCGGCTTCGACTACGTACGCCATCGACCCGCAACAGCGATTGATCGCCATCGCCTTGTTGCAGCATCTGCCGCACGGCGAGGCACACCGGGATCTGCCGCGGATCGGCAGCGATTTCTATCGCCAGGTGTATCTGGCCTTGAAAATCCCTGCCGCCTTGGAAATCCCTGCTGCCTTGGAGATCCCTGCATCCGCCGAACCGGAGACGACGCGATGAGCACCGCACCGTCCTCTTGTGTCCTCGTGGCCGGCTCGGCCAACCTCGATTTCGTGGTTCGAGCCAGCCATGTGCCGGCGCCCGGCGAAACCGTGCTCGGACGCGAACTGGCCCTGTTCCCGGGCGGCAAGGGCGCCAACCAGGCCGTCGCCTGTGCGCGCGCCGGCGGCGCGCCGACCCGCATGCTGTTGGCGCTCGGCGCGGACGCGCACGCCGCGCCGATCGAGCGCTCGCTGCGCGAGGCCGGCGTCGACACCCGGATCGTGCGCGTCGCCGACCGCGCCACCGGCACCGCCTTCGTCTGCGTGTCCGACGATGGCGAGAATGCGATCACCGTCGCGCCCGGTGCCAACCAGGCCTTGCGCGACGAAGACCTGCCCGATCTGGACGGCGTCAGCCATCTGCTGCTGCAACTCGAATCGCCGCTCGACGCAGTCGAAGCCTGGGCGCGGCGTGCGCGCGCCGCCGGTGTGCGCGTGGTGCTGAACGCGGCGCCGGCGCGGCCGTTGCCGGCCGGCTTGCTCGCGGCAATCGACCTGCTGATCGTCAACCAAGGCGAACTGGCGGTGCTCAGCGGCGTGTCCGCGTCGGCGACCGGCGACGATCTCGATGCGGCGCTGGCGCGCCTGCCGGCCTGCGACGTGGTGGTGACCCTCGGCGCACGCGGCTGCCGCGCCCGCATCGGCGGCGCGCACCTGCAGCAGCCTGCGTTCGCGATCGCCGCGGTCGATACCACCGCCGCCGGCGACACGTTCTGCGGCACACTGGTCGCGGCGCTCGCGCGTGGCCTGAGCTTCGCCGCCGCGCTGCGCCGCGCCTGCGCCGCCTCGGCCCTGGCCTGCACCCGCCCCGGCGCGCAGAGCAGCGTGCCGGCCTGCGACGAGGTCGAGCGCTGGCTCGCCGAAGCCGCGGACCCGATGCCGGCACCCGTCACGTCTCCCGCTCCAGGCTTAGCGACGTCCCCATGACCACAGCGCCCCACTCCCCCGAGCACTCCGACGCCGCCAGCGAGGACGAACGTCCGCGCGTGCGCACCGAGTACAAGTTCTCGCACGTCACCACTCAACGTTATCTGCCGCTGCCGGGCAAGGCGCCGGGCTGGCCGTTCGCCGAGATCGGCCATTGGAAGGTCGACGTCGACGCCACCCTCGACGACTGGGTCGCCGAGCTGCGCGATTGGCGTCGCGAACACCTGATCCGCATCGGCTACGACGACGCTCATTACCGCCGCCCCGAACTGCAATGGGCGCAGCGCAATTTCGTCCATGCCCAGATGATGGCCGAGGACCGCTACTTCTACGATCCGGTCGCCGGCCGCTACACGGTCGACCGTTATCTCGACGACCTCGAACGCCGCTATGGCGGCATCGACAGCGTGCTGATCTGGCACGTGTACCCGAACATCGGCGTCGACGACCGCAACCAGTTCGACCTCGCCGCCGACCTGCCCGGCGGGCTCGATGGCCTGCGCGGCGCGATCGCCGATTTCCGTCGCCGCGGCGTGCGCGTGTTCCTGCCGACCATGCCCTGGGACCAGGGCACCCGCGACAGCGGCCGCAAGGACTGGGAAGCGGTGGCGCAGTTGGTGCAAGCGGTCGGCGCCGACGGCGTCAACGGCGACACCTACAACGGCGTGCCGCGCGCGTTCTTCGACGCCTGCGACACGCTCGGCCACCCGGTGGTGCTGCAGCCGGAGTCGACCATCAGCGCCGAGGAAGCGCTGATCTGGAACGTGCAGAGCTGGGGCAAGAAGGCGCCCAACGAAACGATTCCGCCGGTAGCCAAGTTCAAGTGGCTGGAACCGCGCCACATGATCAACTACGAAAACCGTTGGGGCCGCGAGCGCAACCACGACCTGCAATACATCTTCTTCAACGGCATCGGCTACAACGCCTGGGAAAACGTCTGGGGCCTGTGGAACCAACTCGGCGAACGCGATGCCGAGACCCTGCGCCGCATCGCCACGATCGCAAGGCAGTTTCCCGCCCACCTGGTCAGCGCCGACTGGCGCCCGTACGCGCGCACCCTGCAGGCCGGCGTGTTCGCCAGCCGCTTCCCGCAGGCCGGCAGCACGCTGTGGACCCTGGTCAATCGCAACGAGTATGAGGTCGCCGGCGAACAGATCGCGGTCGATCATCTCGACGGCGCGCGCTACTTCGACGTCTGGAACGGCATCGCCCTGCAACCGCGGCTCGACGGCGGCCGCGCGGTGTTCGACTTCGTACTCGAAGGCCGCGGCTTCGGCGCCGTGCTCGCGCTGGCGCCGGGCGCCGAGATCGACGGACTCGACGTCTTCCTCGCCCGCATGAACGAATTGTCGGCGACGCCGCTGCATCGCTACTCGAACCAGTGGCGCGCGCTGCCGCAACGGCTGGTACCGATCGAAGCCGGCGCGGCGGTCGCATCGGCGCCGCCGGGCATGGTCGAGATCCCGGCCGGCGAGTTCGATTTCGTCGTCGGCGGCATCGAGATCGAAGGCCAGACCTGGGAAGGCGTCGACGTCCAATACCCCTGGGAAGACGGCGCGCGCCGCAACCATCGCAAGCGCATGCGCCTGCCGCGCTTCTTCATCGATCGTACCCCGGTGACCAACGCCGAGTACCAGCGTTTCGTCATCGATAGCGGCTACGCCCCGCGCGACCGCCACAATTATCTGCGCGACTGGGTCGACGGCGCGCCGCGCCCGGGCTGGGAACGCAAGCCGGTAACCTGGGTCGCGCTCGAAGACGCGCGCGCCTATGCGCAATGGGCCGGCAAACGCCTGCCGCGCGAGTGGGAATGGCAGTACGCCGCGCAAGGCCACGACGGCCGCCGTTATCCCTGGGGCGAGGACTGGCGCGACGATGCGGTGCCCGTGCCCAACCGCAGCCGCCGCCTGCGCGCGCCCGACGATGTCGACGCGCATCCGACCGGCGCCAGTCCGTTCGGCGTGCTCGACCTGGTCGGCAACGTCTGGCAATGGAGCGACGAATACCTCGACGAGCACACCCGCGCGGCGATCCTGCGCGGCGGCAGCGCCTACCGACCGCAGACCTCGCACTGGTACTTCCCGCAGGCCTACCGGCTCGACCAGCACGGCAAATACCTGCTGATGGCGCCGAGCAAGGACCGTTCGGGTTGCATCGGCTTCCGCTGCGTGGCCGATGCCGCATGAGTACGGGCACGCGTCATGACGGGCCTGCGCACGACAAGGTCCGCCTCGGTGGACCGTTTGAGGAAGCGACAGTCGGCCTCGGCGGCCTGCTCGGCGAGGCGCTCGACGCCAATCGCCACGGCCGGCTCTCGCATTTCATCGTCGACGAGACCAGCCCGGCGATCGCGATCTTCGCCCCGCAGCAACGCCGGCACAACCGCGAAGGCGACTGGTACGGCGAACATGCCGGCAAATGGCTGATCGCCGCGGCCAAGGCCGCCGCACGCAGCGGCGATGCCGAACTGCGCACGCGCCTGCTGCGGGTTGCCGACTTCCTGGTCTCGACCCAGGAGGACGACGGCTACCTCGGCACCTACGCGCCCGAGCGCCGCTTCATGCGCAAGCAGCCGCCCAAGCCGCTCAGCTGGGACGGCGCGCCGAGCATGCGCACCTGGGACATCTGGACCCACGCCTATCTGATCCTCGGTCTGCTCGAAGTGCATCGTCACTTCCCTGCGCCGCGCTATCTCGATGCGGCCAGGCGCATCGGCGACCTGTGCCTGCACAGTCTCACCGACGGCGGCATCGACATCACCGAACTCGGCAATCACCACGGCCTGTCGGCGACGGTGTTGATGGACCCGGCGGTCGAGCTGTATTTCGCCACCGGCGAGCCGGCGTATCTGCAACTCGCGCAGACTGTGCTGGCCCAGGCCGAGCGCCACCCCGAGCTGCGCCTGCTCTCGCACGCGCTGGACGGCACCGATGCGGCGCAGATCGCGACCGGCAAGGCCTATCAGCTGGCCTGGAACCTGGTCGGCCTGGCCAAGCTGCACCGCGCCACCGGCAACAGCGACCACCGTCGCGCGGTCGAGAACGTCTGGCGCAGCATCCATGCCCACCATCTCAGCCTCGGCGGCGGCCCCTGCGGCGGCGTCGGTCACCGTTCACGCGAAGTCTTCAACCCGGCCGGGGTGTTCAGCCCGCAGGCCTACGTCGAAACGTGCTCGACCCTGGCCTGGATGCAGTTGAACCGCGAGCTGCTCGCGATCACCGGCGAAGCGCGCTACGCCGAGGAGATCGAACGCTCGGCTTATAACGACCTGCTCGGCGCGCAAGCGCCCGACGGCGAGAACTGGTGCTACTACGTGTTCGCCAACGGCCGTCGCGTGCACACCACTTACTGGCGCTGCTGCAAGTCCAGCGGCGCGATGGCGCTCGAAGAACTTCCCGGCGTCGCCTATGCGCGGGTCGGCGACGACGCGATCGCGGTCAACCTGTACGGACCGGGTTCGGCGCGGATCGAACTGCCGCCGTGCGGACCGGTGACGATCGAACAGAACACCACCTACCCCTTCGACGCCGCGATCCGCCTGCGCATCGATCCCGAGCGCGCTGCCCGCTTTCGACTCAAGCTGCGCATTCCTTCATGGGCCACGCAAGCGCGGGTCGCGGTCAACGGCGCCGCCCTCGACACCGAACCTGCGGTCGGCGGTTACCTCGTCATCGACCGGGTGTGGAGCGCCGGCGACGAGGTCCATGCGCAGTTCCCGATGACGCCGCAGGCCCACACCGCGGTCCATCGCAACGTGCAGGAGTCGCGCGCGCCCGACGGCAGCGCAGTGGCGCGGGAAGTGCTGCATTACGAGTACCTGGCCGTGACCTGCGGGCCGCTGGTGTATGCCAGCGGCTTGATCGACGGCTTCAAGACCGAAGAAACCCTGCGCCTGCCGTCGACGCCGCCCAGCGCCTGGCTGCGATGGTCGGGGCCGGACGCGATCGAGCCGGTGCCGCGCATCGAACTGGACCCGGGCTATCGCGCGCCGCTGGTGTTCCGCCCTTATTACTGCGCCGGCGGGCGCAACGACGGCGCCTGGCGCCTGACCTGGATGTCGCTCGCGCCCGCAGCGTGACTGCACGCACAGTCCACGCCCGCCAAGCAAGAATTTGTGCTGCCAGAACATATGCGGCGAGGCTGTTTCCGCGACCGCGACTGGCGCACAGTGACTCGCCATCACGACTCGGCATCAGGCTCCAGGCTTTCGGACGCGCACCGCATGGACTCTATTTCCCCCGCCCCGACGACCGACCGCACGGCTCCGGCCGGGCCGCTCGCCGGCATCCGCGTACTCGATCTCAGCGCCTATATCGCCGGCCCTTACGGCTGCACGCTGCTCGCCGACCAGGGCGCCGACGTGATCAAGATCGAGCCGCCCGATGGCGACAACCTGCGCCAGTACCCTTCGACCCTGGCCAGCGAAAGCCGTGCCTTCCTTGGGGTCAACCGCAGCAAGCGCGGCATCGTGCTCGACCTCAAACGTCCCGCCGACCACGCCGTGCTGTTGCGTCTGGTGCGCGAGGCCGACGTGCTGGTGCACAACTTCCGCCCGAGCGTGCCGCCGCGCCTGGGCATCGATTTCGAGCGCCTGCAGCTGATCAATCCGCGCCTGATCTATTGCGCAGTCAGCGGCTACGGCGAGACCGGTCCGATGAAGGACAAGGCCGGCTACGACCAGGTGCTGCAGACCATGACCGGCATGTGCGCGCTGCAGGGGCGCCGCGGCGGGCCGCCGGAAATCATCTACGGCTCGGTGGTCGACTACTACGCCGCCGCCCTGCTCGCCGCCGGCGTAGCCTCGGCCCTGTACGAACGCGAGCGCAGCGGCCTGGGCCAGTTCGTCGGCGTCTCGTTGTTGCGCAGCGCCCTGACCATGCAATCGGCGCGGATGATCTGGGCCGACGGCGAAGGCCTCGACATCGGCCGCGACATGCGCTCGGGCGGCGTCACCGGCATCCACCCGACCCGCGACGGCCACATCTACATTTCGGCCAATACCTCGCGCTTCTGGAAATCCCTGTGCGAGAAGACCGGGCTGGTCGAACTCGCCGACGACCCGCGCTACGACAGCGTGCGCAAGCGCGCGCAGGCCGTCGCCGAAATCGTGCCGCGCCTGCACCAGGCGCTGGCGGCCCGCGATGCGATGGCATGGGAAGCGCTGTTCGGCGACGAGGTGCCCTGCGCCGCGGCGCGGCGCATCGAGGACATGTTCGAGCATCCGCAGGTGCTCGCCGAGGGCATCGTCGGCCCGATCCAACACCCGCAGGTCGGCCACTACCGCGGCGTCGCCCAATCGATCAAGTTCGGCCGCACCCCGGGCCCGGCGCCGTTCGCCGCGCCGATGCTCGACCAGGACACTCAGGCGATCAAGGACGAACTCGCCGACCGCGGCACGGTGACTTGGGAACGGCGCGGCGCGGTCGAACGCTGAGCGCCGTGCGCCTTGGCCCAGGCGCCCGCGCTAGTACGGCGCAGCCTGGGCATCCAGCGCGAACTTCCGCCACAGCTCCTCGAACTGGCCGGCGAAGCAGCGCACCAGGTTGGCGTCGTCGGTCACCACCAGGTTCTCTTCGTTGCTGGTGGTCGCGCTACGGGTCCAGTTGAAGCTGCCGTTGGCCAGCACCCGGCCGTCGAACAGCGAGAATTTGTGGTGCATGTGGAAGGGGCTGTCGTCGATCCGCACCGGCACCCCGGCCTCGCGCAGGCGCAGCACGTCGCTGCCTTCGTCGAACTTCTTGTCGTTGTCGCTGATCAGGCGCACGGCGATGCCGCGCCGGTGGCAGGCGAGGATCTCTTCGCTGAGGCGGTCGTCGGAGATCGTGTACACGCAGATGTCGACGCTGCGCTTGGCGCCGCGGCACAGCTCGCGCAGTTTGCGCAGGCAGGCATCGCCGGGCGCGAAGTAGGCGCTCGACACCACCGCGGGCGCGGCGACCACGTCGAGGGTCTTGATCACCTGCTCCAGCCAGCGCAGCCCGTCGAGGGCATGCACCGGCTCGCCGAGCATCAGCTCGCGGGTCATGTCGAAGGCGCGGTTGCGCAGATAGCGCACCCGCTCGCTGCCGAGACCGGCGCCGAGTTCGCGCAACTCGAATTTCTCGTCGTTGTCGAGCGCGCGGTCGGCGATGCTGTCGCGCAAGGTCTGGTCGAGCCGGCCGAAATCCATGTCCCTGTCCATTCCTTAGCGTTGGATGCGACCGTTGAGGCGGTCGGCGAATTCATTGAGCGCACGCTGCAGCTCACGCTGCTGCTCGGTCATTTCCGCGCGCGTCGGCGCGTCGTCGACGTCGCGCTGGCCGAGCCGCTTGAAGATTTCGACCAGAGCCTCGTTGAGGCGGGTCTGGCGTTCGCTGCTGTCCTGCAGGTGGTTGACCAACGGGTCGAACGCGGACTGCAGCGACGGCACCAGCGAGGTGTGCAGCGACGAGCCGAGGCCGTTGAGCAGCTTGCCCAGGTCCGGCGCCGGCGCGGTCGGAGTCGCCGGCGGTTGCGCCTGCGCCACCTTTTCCAGGGCAGCCAGGATTTCCTGCCACGGCGCCGACGGCGCCGGCTCGGCACGGCCGGCGGCCTGGCTGGCCGACTGGTCGAGCGCGCGCACGCTCTCGACCAGGTCGTTGAGCTGCGCCACGACCCGAGTGCCGACATCTGCATCGCCCGCGCCCATCGCCTTGTTGCGCTGGAAATCGCGCTTGATCTGAGCCCAACGCGCGGTCTGCGCCTCGTCGAGGGTGCCGCGCATCTCGCCGAGCTTGAGCAGGTTCTCTTCGGCGCCGCTGGTCAGCAGTTGCGCCTCACCGAGGTAGTGATCGCCGATCAGCTGCTGCAGCTCGGCCTCGTTCATCACCGGCGAGATTTTCTCGGCGAGCTTGTTCATGTTGCGATAGCTGCCCTGCAGCTTGAACGGCGGCTCGGTGCGGTAGCTCTCGGCCTGGGCGGCGCTGGCGATGTACTGCTGGTTGACCCGGTAGACCACGTCGCGCACTTTCACCAGCCGTTCCAGGGTCGCGACGATCTCGTTGATCTCCGCGCCGCTGTAGGCATGACTGAGTTCATCGGCGGAGAATGCCTTGCCCTGGGCCTTGTCGACGAAACGATACAGGTCGGCCATTTCGCGCGTCGCCAGCGGCGCCAGCACCGGGTTCGAGGTCAGGCTGTTCTCGATGTAGCTGAGCACGAACGAGGCTTCCATGCCGCCGAGCACGTCGCCGAGGTTGTAGATGTCGGCGCGGTTGGCGAGCATGTCCGGGATCTTGAAGACCTCGCCGGACTCGGTGTAGGGGTTGCCGGCCATGACCACGCAGAACTTCTTGCCGCGCATGTCGTAAGTGCGGGTGCGGCCCTTCCACACACCTTCGATGCGACGGGTGCCGTCGCACAG
The DNA here is from genome assembly GCF_052078695.1 of Lysobacter sp. CA196. Taxonomy (NCBI): domain Bacteria; kingdom Pseudomonadati; phylum Pseudomonadota; class Gammaproteobacteria; order Lysobacterales; family Lysobacteraceae; genus Lysobacter; species Lysobacter sp. CA196. The sequence continues at coordinate 55,939 of NZ_JBQJIN010000031.1, forward strand.
GGAAATGAATTTCTGCAGGAACTCGGGATGGGTGTGCTGGATGTCGTCGACATACAGCATCACGTTGTTGCCCATCTCCAGAGCCAGGTTGAGCTTGTCGAGTTCCTGGCGCGAGGTTGCGTCGGGCGCCTGCTCCGGGTCGAGCGAGCGCACTTCGTGGCCCAAGGCCGGGCCGTTGATCTTCATGAAGATCAGGCCGAGCCGGTGCGCCACGTACTCCATCAAGGTGGTTTTGCCGTAGCCCGGCGGCGAGATCATCATCAGCAGGCCCATCAGGTCGCTGCGCTTGCTTTCGCCGACCGTACCCATCTGCTTGGCGAGGTTGTCGCCGATCACCGACAGGTACACGTCGTTGATGAGCTTGTTGCGCACGAACGAGGTCAGCGGACGCGGCTTGAACTCGTCCAGGCGCAGGGCATGGCGCTCGCGGCCGACGATCTCCTGGCGCAAGGCCTGATAGCGCTGGAAGCCGGGGACGAAGGTCTCGCGGTGGTGGCGCAGGCGCGCCGACCAGTCGTCGATCGCCAAAGTGATGCGGCCTTCGACGAGGCGCGGATGCTCGCCGAGCAAGCCCTGCACCGGCGCGCTCAGGTCGACCTCGGTGACCTTCTTCGGGAAGCGCTCGTCGAGCAGCAACAAGGTCGCCGCTTCGGCGGCATAGGCCGTAATCGGGGCGAGTTCGGGCGAACGCGTCAGCGCCTCGACCCAGTTCATCGCCAAGGCCCAACGCGCGGCGACGCGGTCGCCGAGGCCGTCGAGGGCCTGGATGAAGCCGTCCCACATCCGCGCCGCAGTGAGTTTCTCGCGCAGCGCCTGCAACAGTTGTTGCGCGTACTTGCTGAACACGAACTGCGGGTGCTCGGCGGACAACTCCAGCACCAGGTATTCGGCTGCGCGCGGGGTCAGCGCCGGATCGATCGCCAGGGTGTGCTGCTGGGCGAAGGCGGTCATCGCCGCGGCGATCTCGGTCCGCAACGATTCCAGGCCCGCGGCGCTGGCGAACAACTGCTGGATGTCGCGCGCAGTGCGCGCGCGTTCCGGCCATTGGCGGGCGTCGGCGTGCTCGGCGACCTGCGACCAGAACAACGCCGCCCAGGCGCGCGCGGCCGGCTCGAAGCCGAGGCTGCCGGCGCTGTCGCGCAGCGGCAGCAGCGCCTGCAGGATCAGGCTGGCGTCGTGGTCGTGGATGCCTTTCTCATAGCCTTCGCGATAGCGCGGCGCGGCGAAGTCGCGCACGCTGCGCGCCAGCAGCTCCGGCTGCGCCAGTTGCTGGCGCAGCAGATCCAGGCTGAGGCCGTCGCGATTCGCGCTGGCCGCCTCGATCACCAGGCCGGCCAGGTACTCGCCGCGATACAGCTGCGGCGATTCCGAATCCATCGACACGCCCCAGTAATCGCGCGCGGCATCGAGTTCGGGGTTGCGCAGCGGCTCGAAGAAGTCGGTGCCGGTCAGGTGCAGGTTGAGCACGTCGCCGCGCGGCAACAGGGTCAGGTCGAGTTCCTGGGTGTTGACGCTGAAGCGGTGGCGCGGCCCCAATTTGATGACGTTGCCGCCGTCTTCGAACAACTCGCTGCGGTCGCGCAGCGCGCGCACCGCCTGGTCGCGCGCGCCCTTGAGCCGCGCCTCGATGTCGTCGGCCTTGACGCTGTCCTTGAGCGTGCGCAGGCGCTCGGCCAGTTCGCGCAGCTTGAGGATCAGCGGGTCGCTGGCGAAGAAGGCGTTGAGTTCGTCGCTGCCGGCGAAGCGCGCGGTGCGCCGGCCCAGCCCGTCGAGGATGCGGGTGGCCGCATCCATGACCGCCTGCGCCTTGCGCTGGCGATCGTCGAGCAGGGTCTGCTTGTGCGCCTCGAAGGTTTCGAGCAGTTCCTCGCGCTTGGACAGGATGTCCCCGAGGAAGGCCTCGTGCTCGCCGAACTGACTTTCCAGTTCTTCCAGCTGCACCATCAGCCGCGACAACTGCTCGTCGGCACGCTCGGGGTCCTGGGCCAGCGACAGCGCGCTGGCGATGCTCTGCCCAAACAGGGTGAATTGGGCGCCGAACTGGGCCACCGACTCGCTCGAACCCAGGCCCTTGCGGCGCTGTTCGGCGCGCGCCTTGGCTTGGTTGAGCTTGGCGTAGATCTCCGAGATCGACTCGACGATGCGGGTGCGCTGGGTGGCGTCGTCGACTTTCAGCGTCGCCATCAGCGCCGAGAGCATGTCGAGGTCGCCCGACATCGCCTGCATCTGTCCGATCGGTTCGAGCAATTGCGCCACGCTGACGGCCTGCTGGGCCTGCGCTTCCAGGGCGTGCAAACGCTCGGCCAACGGCGCCAGGGCCTTGTCGCCGGCGAGGAAGGCGCCGGTCGCCGCGGCGGTGCGCTCGTGCGCGGCGACCAGTTCCTGCTCCATCGCGTCGATGCCGGCGACGTCGATGTAGCGGTAATCGCGGATCGTCAGCAAATGCCCGCGCTGCGCGGTCAAACCGTTGAGGGCGTCGACGAACTCCTGCACCCGTTCCCAGTTCTCCGGCTGCAGGCCGTCGAGCAAGGCCTTCTGGCGCGTACGCGCCTCGGTCATCGCGCGCTCGGACTGGCTGCGGATGCCTTCGACTTTCTCGTACTCGTCGAGCACCGACTCGGCGGTTGCGGCGATCTCGCGCAGCAGCGGCGCGGTGCCGGCGCAGGCGGGGTCGGACAGCCAATGATGGGCGTCGAACAAACGGCGGGTGTTCTGCGCCAGCAGGCCGTAACGCTGCGCCGAAACCTCGGTGGCCTCGATCTCGCGCGACAGGCTCATCAGCTCCGACACGCCGCGAACCAGCTCGGCATTGCCGATCTTGCCCATGAAGCTGTTGCCGGCCGGCTGCCGTGCCGCGAACTCGTCGCTGTAGTACGGCGTCTGCCAGACCTGCATCGGATGGACGCGGGTCGGCTCGTCGCTTTCGGTGGCGAAGATCACCATGCGCCCGTCTTCCAGGCGCGCATAGCCGTGACCGAAGATCGGCGTCTGCAGGCGCCGCTCGATCATGTTGTAGGTGAACATGGCGGTGCGGCCCTGTTCGGGCTCGTAGAACAGGTACAGCACGTCCTCGCCGTTGGGCGAGCGGATCGTGCGCTTGAAGCGCATGCCGTCCATCGACTGGTCGAAGCGCTTGTGCTCGCCGTTCTGCAGGTAATAGCCGCCCGGGAAGATGATGCCGTGGTCTTCGGGCAACTGGATGCAGGCCAGGCCGATCTCGTCCAGGCGCACGACCTTGCGGGTCAGGGTGTTGAAGACGAGGTAGCGCCACTGCTCTTCGCGATACGGCAGGATCTTCAGCAGGATCAGGCTGCCGACGCGGGCGTAGTCGACTTGGGCGTCGTCGAGCGACTGGGTCTTGTCGACGACGGGCTCGCGGTAGATGCCCTGCCCGTCCTCGGTGTTGTTCTCGATCTTGACCGTGAGGTCGCCGTTGACCGTCTCGACGAACACGCTGTCGAGAATGTTCAGATGCGGGTGGCGGCCGTTGACTACCCTCTCTCGGGTGGCGCGGGTCCATTCGAAATCGAACGGCGCCGGCAGGGCGATGTCGCGCTCGCCGCGGTTGTCGATGTAGGTCACTTCGCCGCCCGGCGCGATCGCCCAGCGGAACACGCGCAGGTCGGTGATGCGCTCGCCGATCTGGAACGCCGCGAGCAACTTGCCGTCGCGCACGATCAACTGGATCAGGCGGGTGTTCTTGTAATACGCGTACAGCTCGCGGAAATCCTGGGCGAAACTGTCGATGCCGAGGAAGCTGCCCTTGAGCTCGACCGGGGTGACGTCGTAGCCCTCCGGCCCCTGCACCAGCTTGTACAGCGCGAACACGTCCTCGACCCGGGTCTCCTTCTTGAGCCCGAGGAAGACGTTGTAGCCGAACACCAGGCAGTCGCCGACCTGGACGATGTCGCGGGCGACGCAGTTGTTCTCGGTGCGCAGGCGGAAGCGCCCGACCACCTCCATCTGGCTGCTGCCGAATTCGTCGAGGCGCTGCTGGTTCAGACCCTGGGCGATGTCGCGCAGGCGCTGGCCCTGTTCGGCCAGACGCTTGCTCAATACCTCATAAGCGCCGCCCTGGGCGACGGCCTGGTCGACGGCTTGATTCGCCGCAGCGCTGTTGGCGCCGCCGTCGTTCGCGTTCTCGCCCGTGGCCGTGCCCGGCTTGGTGTCCGCCATGTGTCCGTCCTAACGATCCTGCCGGCCGCGCGCTAAGCCGCGCCATCGGCGTGCTGCCATGCGCCGCCGATGGCGGCGGCGCGTTCCTTGGTCCGTGCTGCTGGGTTCCGGCCGCGAGCGGTCAGGAGTCCAGCACGGTCTCGCTGGAGGCCTTGCCTTCGCCCCTGCCGTCGGACTTGCCGTCCGACTTGGCCAGCAAACGCTGCAGCACGTCCTGCACGATCGGGCTCTTGCCGGCCACACCCTCGATCGCCTTGCCGACCGACAGCGCCTTGGCGAAGGAATTGAAGAACTCGCCTTCGCCGCCGACGATGTCGATGTTGGCCTTGCTGAGCGCCGCGGCCAGCACATCGGCCTGTTCCTTGGCGACTTCCTTGTTGGCCTCGATCGAAGCGATCGCCTGCTCGAAGTTCTTCTCCAGCTGCATGCGGAACTCCTCGTGCGAGCGGGCCTGGTCGCTGAGCGAATCCAGCGCTCCGAACTTCTGCGACAGACCTTCGGCCTCGGACTTGAACTTCTGCAGCAGCACTTCGGCTTCCGACAGGCCCAGGTCCCGGGTCGCCTTGGCCTTGGCCGCACCCAGCTGCTCGTCGCCGCGCGCCTGCGCGAACAGGTTCTCTTCCAGCACCTTGGCGTCGGACAGGCCCTGCTTCTGCTTGGCGTCGGCCTGCGCTTCGATCACGCGCGCCTGCGCCAGGCCCTTCTCCTGCTCGCCGCGGGCTTCCGCGGTCAGGGTCTCGGCGATCACGCGCGCCTTGGCCATGCCTTCCTTCTCGCTCGCCGCGGCGGTGACTTCGCGCACCCGCGCATCGGCCAGGCCGGGCGCGGCGCGCTCGGCCTCGATGCCTTCGGCCAGCTTCTTCTTGGCTTCGGACTGCTTGCCGGCCGCTTCCAGCTCGGCCTGCGCCAGCACCGTCATCTCGCCGGCGCGGTGCTTGGACGCGGTCTCGTTAGCCTCGGCCTGCTTGACCTGGCGCACCAGCTCTTCCTCGGCCGCGGCCTGCGCGTTCAGCACAGTGACCTGCTTGGCGCGATCGGCCTCGGACACCGCGCGCACTTCCTTGATGCGCTCTTCTTCCTGGGCCACGGTCTTCTCGACCGCGATCCGCTCGCGGATGACGTTGGCGATTTCCTTGCGCTGTTCTTCCAGCGCCTTTTCCTTCTCGATCCGGTTCAGCTCGACCTCGCGTTCGCGCGAGACGATTTCCAGGTCCTTGGCGCGGGTCACCTTCTCGACTTCGATCACCACCGCGCGCTGGCGGTTCTGCTGGGCCACTTCGACTTCGCGCTGGCGGTTCTGCTCGCGGATGTCGAGCTGCTCCTGCACCGAAATGCGCGCCTGCTCGGACTTCAGCCGCTCTTCTTCCTGCACCTTGGCGGTCTCGGCCTGCTCGCGCGCCTGGATGGTCTGGATCTCGCGTTTCTGCCGCGCCTCGGCGTCGGCCTGCTGGCGTTCCAGCGCGAGCATGGCTTCGCGGGTCTCGACGTTCTTCTTGGTGATCGCCAGCTGCTCGTTCCGTTCGAGCTCGTTGGTGATCACATTTTGCGCCGCGGTCAGCTCGGTGATCTTGCGGATGCCCTCGGCGTCGAGGATGTTGGTCGGGTCGAGCGAGGACTTCGGGGTCTGTTCCAGATAGTCGATCGCGACGTCTTCGAGCACGTAGCCGTTGAGGTCGTTGCCGATCACCTCGACGATGCGGTCGCGGAACTCCTGGCGGTTCTCGAACAGCTTGACGAAGTCGATCTGCTTGCCGACCGTCTTCAGCGCTTCGGAGAACTTGGCGTTGAACAGCTCATTGACCGCGGTGCGGTCGGAGGCGCGGTCCACGCCGATCGACTTGGCGACCTTCAACACGTCCTGCTGGGTCTCGTTGACGCGCAGGTAGAACGCCACGGTGATGTCGGCGCGCATATTGTCTTTGCAGATCAGCCCGTCTTTCGCCCGGCGATCGACTTCCAGGGTGATCAGGGAGATCTTCATGAACTCCTTCTTGTAGATCACCGGATACACCAGCGCGCCGGTGAAATGCACCTTGGGCATGGCCGACATGTCGTTGACGATCAGCGCCGTACCCTGCGGGACCTTGATGTAGAAGGCCTTGAACATCATCAGCAGGACGAACACGACCAGAATGCCCAGACCCACCAGGGTCAGGACCATGAAAATACCCGACGGAAAATTCATCTTTGCATCTCCCTATGACTCGACTTCGATACGGATGGCGGCGACCGACGAGGGTCAGGCGCCGCGGAATTCGTCTTCGCTGACCACGCGATAAGCGTTCTGGTCGGCGAGGTACTCGATCAACACCACGCGGTCCCCGCGTTTGAAACGTTCGCCGCCTTCGTCGCGGATCTGCAGGATCAGGCCGGCGCCGCCGTCCTCGATGGCCGCGGTGCCGGTGACCCGGGTCACGGCCGGACTGCGGATCACCGCGGTCTGGCCCAGCAACGGCCGCGGCGGCTCGGGTTGCATCTTGCGCAGCAGGCGCCGCACCGGGCGCAACGCGAACGCGGCGACCGGAATCGCCAGGACGAAGGCGACCACCAGCGCGACCAGGTCGGCGATGAAGCGCAGGCTGCCGCCCGGCAGCAGGCGCAGCAGATACAGATCGGCCAGATAAGTCAGCGCCCAAGCCGTGGCGACCAGCACGCTGAGCACGACCGTGACCGGTATGCCGCCCAGCCCCAGACGCATCAGCGGATCGAACACGCTTTGATGGTGGTGGGCGCCGTCGGCCAGCGATTGATCGCCGAGGGTATGGCCGTGCGCCGGGCCGTGGCCATGAGCGTCGCCGCCGAAGTGGCCGTGGCCGAACAGACCGTCGGCGACGTCCATGCCGACCAGGCCGAGCGCCGACAACAGCCAATAGCCGACCACCACGCCCAACAGGACGGAGTAGAACGCCGTTGGAAACGAAAATACGATCTGCAAGAACTCGATCATCACCCCTCCCTTCCCGCGTGCCGCGTTCCCTGCGGCGCCTCCATGAAGCCGGTCAGCCCGGCAGTTTCTGTCGCAACCTCAGCAATACCGCTTCGGCGCCGGCGTCGTCGGCGATGATGCCGGCCTCGCGTAGCTTGCGTTCCAGCGCGTCGCCGCCGTCCTGGCGCGCCAATTCGGTCGCTGCCTCCATGCGCGCACCGCGCTCGGCCTGCTTCTGCTTGATCCGCGCCAACGAGTCGACCGCCGTCTGCAAGCGGTTCTGCGGCCCGGCGTAGCGATGCGCGACCGCAGCCTGCGCGCGCTGCATGCTCTCGGTGGCCTTGACCGTGTCCAGTTGTTGCTTGAGCCGGCGGATGTTGCCTTCGGCCATGGCGATGGCCTTGCGCAGCTCGGTCGCGCTGAGCGCGAGCTGCTGCACGTGGCGCTCGTCGTCGCCGCGGCCGGATTCGAGCAGCACGATCTTGTCGGCGACTTCGCGCGCCAGCGACTCGTCGCCGGATTCCAGCGCCTTGATCGCATAGGTTTCGTATTCGGCGACCTTGTCGCTGGAATCGCTCAGGCGCCGCTGCGCCAGCGAATGGCGCGCGATCAATTCGGCCAGCGATTCGCGCGAACGACGCAGTTCCAGGTCGCAATCGCGGATTTCCTGGTCGAGGATGCGCAGCGCCTGACTGTCGACCCAGGCCTCGCCGAGCTCGCGCGCACCGCCGCGTATCGAGGTCAGCAGCTTGCTCCAGATGTTCGGGTCGGACATCGACATCAGGCCACCTCCAGCAACTGCGTTTCGTAGGCCTCGGTCGCCTTGATCACGTTGTCGGCGAGGGTCTCGATCTCGTAGAGCACGTTCGACAGCGACGAAGCCGCGCTGAGCGCGCCGAACATCATGTACACCGCCTCGCCGTCGGCGAGGGTTTCGATACCGATCGTCGACAGCGGGAACACCTTGTGGGTGCGCAGCACTTCTTCGTTGAACGCCGAGGCGTCGCGCACGTGCGCGACCGGCCATAGCAGCGCTTCGACCACGATTTGCTCGCCGACCACGGCCACGAACAACGGCAGGTCGCCGTATTCGGCCATGACCAGATGCAGGCTGGGTTCGGCGCCGTCGATCAGCTCGATCTGCGAATCGCCGTAGATGAATTCCTCGTCCTGCGACAGCGCGTCGTACAAACCCGCGGCCGTCCAGACCTTGCCATCGCTCATCGCGCCCTCCGCGCGTCCTCGCCCCGACACCGCACCGCGCGGCTGCCGCATCCGCCGTTCCACCGCCATGAGCTCTTCGGAAAATTCCGGCAGCACCCACAGCTCCTTCTTGACCAGCCCCTTCTCGCGTAACCGCTCGCGGTGTTTGCGCTGGTAATAGGCAGAGGATCGACGTTCCATGTCATTCACGATAAGTCATCACATGTGACACTGACAAGCATGACATGTGATATGCCGACGAACGGCGGGGAGGCGGCCAAGCAAGCGGTGCACACCTTTTATTTCAATAACTTATGCTGCGACCCGGGATGACGAACGCTCCGGCGAAGCCTGCCCCACGACCCTGATGACGGGGTACCGCTAGCGGCGTCGTAATCGGGCAATTCGCGGTCGCGGCTTGCGCCGCTCCTACCCTGGAGCCGCTCTAGGGGTAGGAGCGGCGCAAGCCGCGACCACGCCAAGCCGACTACGACGAAACCGAGGCCAGTCCCGCGGACGAACGACACCAACCGCGAGTCCCGAGTCCCGAGTCCCGAGCCCCCAATCAAAGGATGCCGACAGACACGATCGCCCCGCACGCACGACCCGGCCGTTGCCGACCGGATCGCGACGCGGACCGTCTCAGGCGGAAATACCGTGCTGCTTGCGCGCTTCGTCGATGCGGCGCTTCACCTCGGCATCGAGCGTGCCGAGTTCGGCCTGCTTGAAGATATTGTCGAGCACGCGCTTTTCATCGTCGTAGATGGCCTGATCGCGCAGCGCCAGATCGAGCAGCTTCTGCAGTTCGGCGACGTCGAGCGTGCCGTCGTTGGTGAATACCGGGATCGACGCGAGGGCGATCTCGAGGTGGCTCTTGGGCTGGGCCATGGCGGCAACTCCGTTGCGGTGGATGAAGTCCTGAACGCGACGCCGGTCCGGCGGGACGCGTGATGGAGTCGACTATAGCAAGCCCGGGCTACGCGGTAGCGACCATCGAGGCCCGGCCCGCGCCGTTGCCTTTGTCGTTGCCTTTGCCTTTGCCGTTGCCGTTGCCGTTGCCGTTGCCGTTGCCGTTGCCGTTGCCGTGATTTTGATCTGCCTTGCTGCTCTACCGGTCAACAGTAGACCCGGAGGGCGCCGCACAGGACGTGCGGCGTTTTCCGATAAGACAGGGACGTCTTATCGGAAAATCCCGGCGCGGGCATCGCACTCGTGGCCTGTGCCCTTGCAAGGAGAGCCCTTTTCTTTGG
>NZ_JBQJIN010000032.1:0-62049 GCF_052078695.1 Lysobacter sp. CA196
GCTTTGTGACTACAACGCCGAGATACCCCACGACAGCCTGGGCGGTTTAACGCCCAACGAGTTTCGGATCCAAAACGACCCGGCGACCTCTAGTTTTGTGTGGCACTGATTTATGGTGGGTCGACAATCGCATGGCCGTCGGTGGTCGGTGTGGGCGCCGGGGTGATCGCGCAAAGCGGGGCTACGGTCGAGGCCGCCAGCAAGATCGCGCTCAAGCGATGTGTTGGCACGAGCGTCGGCGACAGTGGCGGTTGCCGGATCGTCTATTCGGAATGCTCGGAGCCTGTGCTCGGGCCGCCTTGACGAATACGAGTGGAGAGGCCCAATACGGCCGAAGTCGGGCGGCCTCCTCGACCGTGAAGTTTCCAGGCCTGGTCTGATGCCCGATCTGATGCCTGGTCTTGGTCGGCTGCGGATGCTCATCGATGAACAGGGCAGGGCCGCAGGCGCTTCACCGGCGAGCCCAAAGCAACCGACTTTGCCTCGTTCATCGGCTTCACTTCGACCCGATTCCGCCGTGTCCGCCGGCGGTTCGAGTGCGTTTGCGGCTGTGCTAACCTGCGGCCCTGGACTGCAAAGGAGTCGCAGTGAAGCCGAATCGAATCATCCTGTTGCTGTTGGCCGCCTCGCTCTGCGCATGCAGTGCCGACTCGGGCCGGGGACAGGCGGACGCGGCGCCAGTCGTCAAAGCTCAAGCGCAAACCGACAGCGCTGCGCCTATGGAGAACGCGATGGATAGCAACGCTTCCGAAGCCACGGCCGAAGCGCTCGTCGCCAAGAGCCCGACCCGCTCGTCGACCGATTTGCAGGCCGCCTTCAAGAAGGACATGGCCTACGCCGATCTTCGCAAGCTGGTGCTCGACGGCGGCTGGACCCCGGTGGTGGAGCCGGCCTGCAAGAAAAATGTGGGCGGCGAAGCTGAAATTTGTGATCAAATTCCCGAATTGGATGCTTGCAGCGGCGATGGCTACTGCATAATGCACTTTGAAAGCGTCAGCAGCGGCGAGAAGTTGGACGTGACGACCTATGGAATGGTCGAGGACTGGAACGTCGCTGGTGAAGATTCGCGCTTGAACGTTACCGAGTGGGGCTTCGCGAAAGCCTCCAAGGGTTGAGGATCGGCCAGGAGGCTGCTTCAGCTCGCAAGAAATCGTGGCGCAGATGCGCCATTGCGGTCCCGGGTCTGCAAGTGCCCGGTCCGTAAAGTCGAAGTCGGCTCAGGCCGGTTTCGCATGGCCTGGAAAGATTCAGGATGAATCGGTTTTCCAGGTAACCATCGACTTACTTGCTTGAGCTGGAGGCTCACTACAATGGGAAACAGACTAGGCGACCTCATCGCGCAAGGTGAGGGCGGATACAACTCATACAATCGCGGAAGCGCGGGCGACGCCCGTGGCGCCACGATTGATTTTTCGCGCATGACCGTCGGCGAGCTGCAAGAAGCGCAGCACCTGCCGCGACGCGATCCCGACCGCCTGTTCGCGGTCGGCAAGTACCAAATCATCCCCGGCACCATGGACGGCGCGGTCCGCGGGCTTCGGCTCGACCCGGACCAGCGCTTTACGCCGGAGCTGCAGGAGCGGATCTTCTCCGACTACCTGATCGTCCAGAAACGCCCCGACATCCACGGCTATGTCACCGGCAAGCCCGGTGTGACGCTGCACGATGCGCAGGAAGCGATGGCGGCCGAATGGGCGAGCGTGGCCGATCCCGACACCGGGCGCAGCCGTTACGGCGGAGTCGGGGGCAATCGCGCCTCCATCTCGGCCGAGCGGACCGGCGAAGCGTTGCAGGCGATGCGGGCCGAGTACAAGGCCGCGATCGACCAGGGCCTTACGCCGCAAGCTGCCTGGCGGGCCGTCAACGACGCATCCCCGACCCAGGGCCAGACCCACACGACGCCGCGCGCACCCGAAAGGGATGCAATGGCCGATGGCGTGTTGAAGCGTGGCGAGCATGGCGCGGAAGTGCGCGGCATGCAGGAAACGCTCAACAAGCTCGGCTACCGCGACGCGCAGGGGCATCCGCTCAGGGCCGACGGCGATTTCGGCGACCGCAGCAAGCAGGCGTTGCAGGCGTTCCAGCAGGCCCACGGCCTGAAGGACGACGGCATTGCCGGCCCCAAGACGCTCGAAGCGTTGAAGAAGGCCGAGCAAGCGCCCTTGTTGTCGAATGCCGCGCATCCGGACCATGCGATGTTCAAGGGCGCGGTGGACGGGCTGGAAAAGCTCGGTCCGCAGGCGTTCCACAATCGCCAGGAACTGGAGCGCGCCGCGGCGACGCTGACGTACGAGGCCAAGGTGAGCGGTCTGAACCGGATCGATCACGTGGTGCCGAACGCGGACGGAAGCGGGCTGTTTGCGGTCCAGGGCGGCTTGACCGACCCGGGCAGCCAACGTGCCCACGTCAACAAGGCTCAGGCGGCGAACCAGCCGGTCGAGCAGTCGACGTTCCAGGTCCAGCAGGATGCACCGCAGCAGGCCGCGCCGACGCAAGAGCACAAGCCGAAGGTCCTGACCGCGTAAGCATGCGGCGCTCCGTTCGCGTATGCGATCGGAACGCCGTCTCGCTTGCTCGGTCGGCGTCGCCTCGTGCCCGTCGTTGCGTACGCGCAAGCGTGCGTATCGGCGCAGCGGTGGTCGCGTCCGTTCGGCTCCCTGTTCTTTCGTCGTCACTCGTGCGCCGGTCTGGCCAGGCCGTCCCGGTCGTGTCCGTGTCAGCGATTTTCTTCAGCCAGCCGGACCCGACCAGCACTGCGAGCGCAGTCTGTTCCGCCGCCGCGTTCGGCAATCGAATACGGTCCAATCGAACACGGATCCACCCGCGACACCCCGTTACCTCGATCAGTCAAGGAATTGCTATGAAATCTGTGAATCTCTTGGGCATCGCACTGTTGACCGTGTTGAGCGGTTGCCAGGGCGGCACGGCAGCGAACGGCGAAACGTCGGCCAAGCCGGCGGCTGCGACCACAGCTGCGACCGAGACCGCGACGCAAGCGCCGGCCCCGGCAACGACGGCCCCCGTGGCGCCGGCACCGGCAGCAGCGCAAACGCCTGTCGGCGACGGCCGTTCGCTGTGCGCCGCCGATGAGGACGTGGTGATCTCGTGCACCCTCGCCGGCGCCGAGAAGAAGCTCGCATCGCTGTGCGCGTCGAAGGGCGTGACCGACCAGTCGGGCTACGTCTATTTCGCCCAGGGGACCGCAGGTCATAACGATTACCTCTACCCGACCGACAAGTCCGCTCCGGCGCGGCGCTTCAAGCGCACGCAACTGGGTTTTGCCGGCAACACCGGCGGTTACGCCTACTCGTTCGAGGACGGCGGCCGCAAGCACATCTTCTATTCGGTGTCCGGCGAAATGGGTCTGGAAGAGCAGGGCGTGATGGTGGTGGCCGATGCGGCCGCGAAGCCGGAAACCGCGCTGAGCTGCGAGAAGGACAGCGTGGTCCGCAACGAGGACAACGTCCTGTTCAAGTTCACCCGTAGCTGGGACCGCGACGCGCAGCTCGACAAGCGCGGTCTGCCGTCCAGGAATTAATTCATCGGCCGGACCGGGTCCGGCCGCTATCAAATATCCATCAAGGAGGAATTATGTCGACCCCAAGCAATCGTGATTTTCTGCTGCTCCGCGCCTATGAAGCCGGCATTCGCGATCCGAAAGAACTGGCCGGGTTCATGGGCCAGATGCAGGTCGAGTCCGGCGGCTTCAAGAGCATGCACGAAGGGCTGGGCTACAGCAGCGAGCGTCTGCTGGAAGTGTTCCCGGGCCGCAACGGCATGGACACCAAGGCCGAAGCCGATGCGATCGTCCGCGGCGGCCGCGATTCGATCGCCAACGCGATCTACGGCGGCGCCTGGGGCCGCGAAAACCTCGGCAACACCGAGCCGGGCGACGGTGCGCGTTTCCACGGCCGCGGCTATGTGCAGCTGACCGGCCGCGACAACTACGAGCGCGTCGCGCGCGAGATCGGCATCGACGTGGTGCGCAACCCCGACCTGGCCTCCGATCGCGAGAACGCGGCCAAGATCGCCGTGCATTACTGGCAGGGCCGGGTGGTGCCGAACGGTCACCAGACCAATGTGCGCGAGGCCACCCACGACATCAACGGCGGCTACAACCATCTGAAGGAACGCAAGGCGGCGGTCGGCGAGTGGGAGCGCGCGTTGACCCCGGAAGTGATGGAGCGTTTGTCGCGCGGTGAAGTCGTGCTGCCGGCCGCGCAGGGACAGCGCGATGCGATGGCCGACGGCGTGCTCAAGCTCAACGAGCGCGGCCCGGCGGTGCAGCAGATGCAGGAGCATCTCAAGCGCCTCGGCATTCGCGACGCCCAGGGCAACGAGATCAATCCCGACGGCCACTTCGGCGGCCACACCAAGGAAGCGGTGCAGGCGTTCCAGCGCGAACACGGTCTCAAGGACGACGGCATCGCCGGCAGCAAGACCCTGGAAGCGTTGCGCAACGCGCAGCCGAACCAGCAGCAGGGCGCCCGCGACGGCGTTCAGCCGGTCGCGCAGGACCGTGCTCAACAAGAGCGTGCCCAGCCGACCCCGCAGCAGGCCGACCCGGCGCGCGCGCCGTTGCTGTCGGACCCGGCCAACCGCGACAACGCCATGTATCGCCAGGCGCTCGAAGGCGTGGAACGCCTCGGTCCGCAGGCCGGCTTCCGCAATCGCGAGGACATGGAACGTGCCGCGGCCAGCCTGACTTATGAAGCGCGGGTCAGCGGCCTGAGCAAGATCGACCACGTCGTGCCGAGCGCGAACGGCACCGGTCTGTTCGCGGTGCAGGGCGAACTCGCCGACCCGGGCAACCACCGCGTGCACGTCGACGGCCGCCAGGCGCGTCAGCAGACGGTCGAGCAGTCGAGCCAGCAGTTGCAGCAGGACGTGCAGCAGCAGACACCGCAGACGCAGGAGCCGCGTCAGCAGCAAGCCAGGCCGATGGTGGCCTGACCGAGTGGCCCTTCGCTCGCGCAGGACTCGGGAGCGAGCGGCGTGGTTTGGTCTGGTGCGTCCGCCGCCGATACGGCGGGCGTGCCAGGCCGGCTCGTGTAGTGCGCCCCGGGCGGCGTTCGTCGCCCGAGGCTTCAATCACTGGACTTGTTGGACCGGCTCATGACGACGAACCCGTACACCGCATTGCTCGTTGTATCCGCTCTCACTCTCGCGCTGGCCGCGTGCAACGCCGATCCGGCCGCGAACGCGTCGGTGTCGACGCCGCAACCGCTGGCTTCGACGGCGAACGGAGGCGTCGCCGGCGATGCGAGAGCGAAGAGCACCGATATCCCGCCGGGGTTTTCCTCGTACGCGGCGGAATCGATCGGCGACAACAAGCAATGCGTGGTCGGTGCGGCGGTCGACGACGACGGCATGAATCAGCGTCCGGTGGCCTATGTCGCCGAGACCTCGGGCAAGGCCTTGTGGACGCGCACCCTGGAGTTGCCGACGCAGACCTACCAGAGCCGCGCGACCCACTGCGTGCGCGAAGGCGATTCGGTGTACGTGCTGTTGCAGTCCGACACCCAGCCGCAGCAGGCCGCATCGCAGACGCTGTTGCGGGTGGTCAGGCTGGCGCTCGGCGACGGTGCGCTGCAAGGCCAGGCCGACGTGCCTGTGCCCGGCGTCAAGGATCCCGTCTCGGCCTGGGTCGAAGAGGGGGCGCAGGGATTGCGCTGGAGCAACGGCGGCCTGATCGTTTCCGGCCAGTACTACCGTCTCGACGACAGCGATCGGCGCAATACCTTCCAGGTGGGGCTCAAGCCCGATCTGAAATCGTAGACGGCAGGTTCGGGCCCTCGCGCCTGCCGCATGGAGGCGGTCGCAAGGAACCCGATGACGGGTCAGGAGCATCAGCACGGCCACGGAAGGTGCAGCGGCGCAAACGCCGCTTGGCGGGGCCGATGGTCGGCCCGCTGCGACAGTCCGTAGTGTTTGGGGAAAGACGAAATGAACTGCAAGAAAGTGTTTGTACTGACCATGTTGGTGTTGCTGGGCGGATGCGAGGTCGCTTCCAGAGGCCCGGCGGCGTCGGCCGGACCCGAGAAGAGCGCGGCACCGGCCGGAAAGACCGGCGTCGCCTGTCCGTCGAAGGAATTCGACGCCTTCCTGGCCGCGTTCATGGACGACGTTGCGATCCAGAAGGCCTATACCGCCAGCCCGCTGCGTAGCGAGACCATCGATGCCGACGCCGATCCGGAGCCCAAGCCGGTCACGACGATGCTCGACGCGAGCGCGTTGAGTTTTCCGGTGATGCCGGGTTCGCAGAAGCAAAAGGACGATGGCCTGGTGCTCAGCCAGACCGAATTGAACGGCGACAAGGAAGTGATGCTGGCCAAGCCGGACACCGACTACCAGATGTCGTTCTTCTTCAAAAAGGGCGAATGCTGGACTTTGTACCGCACGCGCGACGACTCGCTGTGAGCCGCGCGATGCAAGCCACGCCCATGAGGAGACGCTGACATGTCGTACCAGGACACCATGAACGTGATCCTGCCGCCGCAACACGGACGCTCGGCGCACATCACCGGCCATTACGGCGAACACCGCGACAACGGTGCCCACGGCGGCTCCGACTTCAACTACGTCGGCGGCCAGGCCGGCGTCAACCTGACCCATCCGAGCATCCACTCGCCGGTGGCCGGTACGGTCGAATTCGTCGGCGGGCGCTACGGCACCATCAGCATCCGCGACGCCGAAGGCAACAGCCATCAATTGCTGCATACCCAGAGCCAGTCGGTGGTGGTCGGGCAGCGCGTCGAGCCGGGCACCGAGATCGGCAGCATGGGCGGCCGCGGCCCGCGCGGCGCCGAGCAATACGCCCAGCACGTCCATTACCAGATGAAGGACAGCGAAGGCCGCAACCTCGACCCGGAAGCGTTCTGGAATCAGCGCCAGACCGTCGGTGCGCGCGGTGGCCACGCCGCCGCCGATCGGCCCGCGGCCGACGACGGCGTGCTGCGCCAGGGCGAGCGTGGCGCCGACATCCGCGCGATGCAGGACCACCTCAACCAGCTCGGCTATCGCGACGCCCAGGGGCGTCCGCTGCATGCCGACGGCGATTTCGGCGACCGTACCCGCGAGGCCTTGCTGGCGTTCCAGCGCGACCAGGGCTTGAAGGACGACGGCATCGCCGGCAAGCGCACCCTCGACGCGCTCAAGAAGGGCGAGCCGTCGAACCTGTTGTCGAATCCGAATAGCCCGCATTACGCGATGTACCAGCAAGCGCTCGGCGGGCTGGAAAAACTCGGGCCGCAGGCCGGCTTCGGCGGCCGCGAGGATCTCGAACGCGCCGCGGCGACCCTGACCTACGAGGCCAAGGTGAGCGGCTTGAACAAGATCGACCACGTCGTGCTGAGCACGAACGGCAACGGTCTGTTCGCGGTGCAGGGCGGGCTCAACGACCCGGCCCATCACCGCGTGTTCGCCAACAAGGACATCGCGATGAATCAGTCGCTCGAGCAATCGACCCAGAAACTGCAGCAGGACCTGCCGCAGCAGACCCAGGCTGCGCAACAACAGAGCCAGGAACCGCGCCAGCAGCAACAGCCGCCGCGGATGCACACGATCTGAGTGAGGGCATGGCCGATCCGCGCCCCGCATCGGCCCTGTTTCTTCTCGATCCGCTCCACCGCAAAGCTCCACCCGCAACGCGCCCCGCACAGATCGCCACCCAGCGATCGCCACGCACAAGGAAGACAGGCATGAATTTCCCCCGGTTTCTCGTTATTCCCCTGGCCCTGGCGCTCGGCGCCTGCGGCGCGAACGGACAGGACGCCGCGCAATCGCAATCGCCGTTCAAGGATCTCGAAGGCGCGGCTCCCACCACCGTCGCCGCCGCTCCGGCCGCGTGCCCGGCGCAGGGCTTCGACGATTTCCTCAAGGCTTACGCAGGCGATGCGCAGACCAAGACCCGCTTCACCTTGCCGACGGTCAAGGTCGTCGACCTGGTCGACGTCGGCGAAGACACCCAGCAACGCACCGAGCAGGTGCCGGCCAAGGACTACGACGGCTTCAACCTGGCTTATCGCGAGGACGGTTTCCATGTCGTCGACAGCGCCGGCGCGGTCGATCCCAAGCCGGTCGCGGTCGAGGTCAAGGCCGAGCCGGCCGACGCCTATTTCGTCCGCTACCAATACGGCATGTCGGAAGGCAATTCCTACCGTTTCGTCAAACGCGACGGCTGCTGGTTCCTCGCCGAGGACCCGGAACCGTCCGCACCCTGATCACGACTTCAGCACCCTCTTCAATCACTCAATGGAAGGACTCTCATGAGCCGCTATCGCATCACGGAAAGCGTGGGCCGCCGCGTCGAGCACGTTCACAGCTACGACGACCTCGACATCCATCACCCGAGCCGCAATGCGCGCGGCCTGCAGACCGGCCGCGACGCCGACTTCGAACACGGCCGCGACCATGCGCGCGTCGACGGCGAGTTCGAGGAAATCCGCCGCACCAACGACGGCCGCACCCTGGTCAAGAAAGACTTCATCCTCAGCCAGGACAGCCCGGGCCGAGTGCAGATTCCCTCGCCGGTCGAGGGCTATGTGCACTACCTGCCGAACGACCCGACCGCGGCGCTGCGCATCTACGACCGTCCGCACGATCAGCCCGGCGCCAAGCTGGTGGGCCAGGTGCTGCACATGGACCGCGATTCGTTCAAGCTGAAGGAAGGCGCGCACGTGCAGTACGGCCAGCCGCTCGGCGCGATGTCCGACACCGGCACGCCGGGTTCGGTGCATGCGCACGTCGAAGTCGAGGCCGAGCAGTTCAAGCGCTATATCCACGACATCGACCGCGGTGCGATCACCCCGGACCGCTATCCGGCCAAGAACGGCCAGACCGCTGAAGCGCCGGCACGCGAAGCGCCGGCGCGCGAGGACGTGCATCGCGAAGCCGGGCACCGCGAAGCGACGCCGCGTCCGGCCAGCCGCGGCGCTGCCGCAGACGGCGTGATCCGTGAAGGCGAGCACGGCCGCGACGTGCGCCTGCTGCAGGAGCAGTTGAACAAGCTCGGCTATCGCGACGGCAACGGCCACGCCCTGAAGTCCGATGGCGACTTCGGCGATCGCACCCGCGAAGCGGTCAAGGCCTTCCAGCATGCGCACGGCCTCAAGGACGACGGCATCGCCGGCCCGAAGACGCTGGACGCCCTGAAGAAGGCCGGCGAGGCGCCGCTGCTGTCCAACCCGGCGCACCCGGACAACGGCATCTACCGCCAGGCGGTGGCCGGGCTGGAGAAGCTCGGGCCGGACGGCGGGTTCGGCAATCGCGAGCAGATGGAGCGCGCCGCCGCTTCGCTGACCTATGAAGCCAAGGTCAGCGGCCTGACCTCGATCGATCACGTCACCCGCAGCGCCAACGGCAACGGCCTGTTCGCGGTGCAGGGCGAACTGAACGATCCGGCCCAGAACCGCGTGCACGTGGAAAAACGGCATGCCTCGGAGCAGCCGATCGAACGCTCGACCTTCCAGGTGCAACAGGACGCACCGACGCGCGAGCTGGCGCAGGCGCCACAGAAGGAAGCGCCGAGGATGCAGATGGCTTGACCGGGCCGGCGCGCAACTCTGGTGGAGGAGAGCGCCGATCCGGATCGGGGATATCGCAGGCAAGGGATTGCGTTGCAACCACTGCGATGTCCGGACAGGGACGTCGTCGCTTCGCCCGCAGGGGCGGGGCGGGCAGGGCAGGCTCGATCGCTAGGGAGATCGAGCCTGTCGCTGCCGCTTTGCCGCCTGCCCGCGATCGGGCGGGCGGACACGGCCGGCCGGCGACGGCGGGGCCGGGGTTTCAAGGTTTTTCCCCAGGCCGGGCTGCGCGCACCGGCCCGGGCGCCTCGCCCTTGTGGGGCTCCCGCTATTGCGCGAGCATGACGATTCGGTTCCGGCCGGAGGTGCACGATGAACGCAGGCACGCAGGAACAGCAGCTGAAGGTCGACGGTCAGGCCACGACCCAGACTCTGGACGACATGCGCCGCGCCGAACAGCGCTCGCTGCTCAGCAGCCCCAGCCATCCGCATCACGATCTGTACTCGCAGGTGCGCATCTGCCTCGACAAGCAGGACATGGGGCTCAAGGACTATTCCGGCGACCAGCGCGACAACCTGGCTGCGGCGCTGGCCCTGGAAGCTCGCACCGGCGGCCTGCGCAGCGCCGACCACGTGGTGTTGAGCAAGGACGGCTCGCGCGCCTTCGTGATCGAGGGCGAACTGGATTCGCCGAGCCGGCGCATGAGTTATGTCGATACCGCCCAGGGCGCGGCGCAATCGATGGAACGGAGCAGCCAACAGCTGGCCCAGCTCACCCGCGAACAGGACCTCCAGGACCGGCAACGGCAGGAGGAGCGCCAGGCCGAACGCCAGGCCGAACACCGTAACGAGCGCGAGCCGTCGCTGGCCCGCGCCCTGTTCAAAGACAAAGACTGAAACGCCCGCGCCGCCATAGAGCGCGCGAAGGCATCGGAGGCCTGCAATGAACGAGTACCGTCATCACATCCTGACCCGCGGCCGCTACCAGATCGTGGCCCTGACCCCGGACCAGCAGTTCGAGAGCGACGACATCTACGCCTATGCGGTGATGTCCTCTTCCGGGCTCAAAATGCGTCAGGAACTGACCCTGACCGACGCCCGCAACTGGCTGGAATTCTGGATCGAGCAGGAAAGAGCCTCCAGCGGAGGCTCGTCGCCGGATATGATGGAGGCATCGCCGCCGGGAGAGCCTTCGAAGCTGCAGGCCGTACGGAAGCGACGCTGACCGACAGCGGGTTCGGGGAAACCAAGCAGGAAACATTACGTGAAAGGGAAGCTGATTTTTGCCCTGGTGGTACTGGTACTCGTACTGGCCGCGGGGACGTATCTGTCGGGATACGTGACGTTGATGTTGTTGGATATCGACAGCCGCGCGCTGAAGTGGACCACCTACCTCGATTACCTCAAGGTGCTGGACGTCCCGCAGTACAAGCCTTATGCAGGCAAGATCAAGGCCGGCGGCTTCATCGGCTATGGCCTGCCGATGGTCGGCTACCTGATCCTGACCGTGCTGATGCTGAAGCCGAAGAAGAAGTCGATGCACGGCGACGCGCGTTTCGCGCGCTCCGGCGACCTGTCGGCCAAGGGCATGTTCAAGTCGACCCCGACCAGCATCGTGGTCGGCAAGTTCAACGGCCAGCTGGTGCAACTCAGCGGCCAGCAGTTCGTGATCCTCGCCGCGCCGACCCGTTCGGGCAAGGGCGTCGGCATCGTCATCCCGAACCTGTTGAACTACCAGGGCTCGATGGTCGTGCTCGACATCAAGCAGGAAAACTTCGACCTGACCAGCGGCTGGCGCGCCCAGCAAGGGCAGGAGATCTTCCTGTTCAATCCCTTCGCCGAAGACCGCCGCACCCATCGCTGGAACCCGCTGACCTACGTGTCCAGCGATCCGGCGTTCCGCGTGTCCGACCTGATGAGCATCGCCGCGATGCTGTATCCGGACGGCTCGGACGACCAGAAGTTCTGGGTCAGCCAGGCCCGCAACGCCTTCATGGCCTTCACCCTGTACCTGTTCGAGGCCTGGGAAGACGCCAAGAAGGTCGGCTTCCCGTTCGGCACCATCCCGACCCTGGGCGCGGTGTACCGCCTGTCCTCGGGCGACGGCAAGACCGAGCTCAAGCCGTTCCTGCAGGGCCTGGCGCAGCGGCCCTTCCTCAGCAGCAACGCCAAGTCCGCGTTCGCCAACATGCTGTCGCAGGCCGACGAGACCTTCGCCTCGATCCTCGGCACCTTCAAGGAACCGCTCAATCCCTGGATCAACCCGGTCCTGGACGCGGCCACCAACACCGACGATTTCCTGCTGACCGACCTGCGCAAGAAGAAGATGACGATCTACGTCGGCATCCAGCCCAACAAGCTGGCCGAAAGCCGCCTGATCGTGAACCTGTTCTTCAGCCAGATCATCAACCTCAACACCCGCGAGCTGCCGCAGAACAACCCGGAGCTCAAGCATCAGTGCCTGTTGCTGATGGACGAGTTCACCTCGATCGGCAAGGTCGACATCATCGCCTCGGCGGTGTCGTACATGGCCGGCTACAACCTGCGCCTGCTGCCGATCATCCAGAGCATGTCGCAGCTCGACGCCACCTACGGCAAGGACATCTCGCGCACCATCATCACCAACCATGCGCTGCAGATCATCTACGCGCCGCGCGAGCAGCAGGACGCCAACGACTACTCCGACATGCTCGGCTACACCACCGTGCGCAAGGAGAACATCACCCGCGGCCGCGAAGTCTCGCGCAGCGAGTCGGAAGAGCGCCGCGCGCTGATGTTGCCGCAGGAGCTCAAGGCGATGGGCTTCGACAGCGAGGTGTTCCTGTACGAAGGCATCCCGCACCCGGTGAAGTGCGACAAGATCAAGTACTACCAGGACAAGCTGTTCACCCAGCGCCTGCTGCCGAAGGTGTCGGTGCCGGTGCTGGATATCGCCACCGGCTGAGCCGGATGAGCGATGCGTCGCGTTGTCGGGCACGGGCCCGGCAACCGGCGCGGCTTCGCGGGCATAATGCCTTCAGTCCTCCTGTTCGGTAGCTCGTATGCGCGACCTTCGCATCTCGCTCGTCCAAGGCGCCACCCTCTGGCACGACCCGGCCGGCAACCGCGATTACTACGGCCATCTGATCGCCTCGCTGCGCGGCATTACCGACCTGGTGCTGCTGCCGGAAACCTTCACCAGCGGCTTCAGCAACGAAGCGATCGGCGACGCCGAGACCATGGACGGGCCGACCGTCGGCTGGATCCGCGAACAGGCGGCCAAGCTCGACGCCGCGGTCGCCGGCAGCGTGCAACTGCGCACCGATGAGGGCGTGTTCAACCGCCTGTTGTTCGCCACGCCCGACGGCGGCTTGCAGACCTACGACAAGCGCCACCTGTTCCGTTACGCCAAGGAACACGAGCGCTATGCCGCCGGCCGCGAGCGCCTGACCGTGGAATGGAAGGGCTGGCGGATCTGCCCGATGGTTTGTTACGACCTGCGTTTCCCGGTGTTTTCGCGCAATCGTTACGATGTCGAGCGCCCCGGCGCGCTGGATTTCGACCTGCTGCTGTACGTCGCCAATTGGCCGGCGGCGCGCGCCTATCCATGGAAGACCCTGATGCGCGCGCGTGCGATCGAAAACCTGTGCTACGTCGCCGGGCTCAACCGCGTCGGCAGCGACGGCAACGGCCTGAGCTATTCCGGCGACAGCGCGGTGATCGATTTCCTCGGTCACCCGATCAGCGAATGCACCGACGAGGAAGTGGTCGTGACCACGACCCTGCAGGCGGCGGAACTGGCAGCCCACCGCGAGCGTTTCCCGGCCATGCTCGACGGCGACCGTTTCGAACTGCGCTGAGTATCTCAAGCGTTGGCGGCGACGCCGTCGCTGCTCTTGGGTAGGAGCGGCGCAAGCCGCGACTGCGCTGTCTCCGGTTGCGACGCTCTACCCTCGCGACGATGCACTCCTTCGGTCGATGGCAACGGCGTTGCGGACTCTGCGTGTCCCATGGCCCAAAAGTCCCACAAGGAGTTCCTTCGGTCAAAGCTAGCCAAAGAAAAGGGGCTTTTCTTGACGAAGCCCCCCTGCGAGTGCGTAGCTGTCGCCGGGATTTTTCGATAAGACGTCCCTGTCTTATCGGAGCATTCAATTTAGAAGCCGGGCGCACGTCCTGTGCGCCGCCCTTTGGGTCTACCGTTGCATCGCAAGTTCGGTGCTGCGCCAAGCTTTAACGGCAACGGCAACGGCAACGGCAACGGCAACGGCAACTGCAACTTCAGGAAAAGCTCGGGCAGGCCGTCGCTGCTCTTGGGTAGGAGCGGCGCAAGCCGCGACCGCGCCGCTTCTGTTTCGACGTTTTCTGCCGCAGAGCGATGAAGCAACATCAATATCTAAAGCTTCCGTCCGCTGACGCGGCCGGGTTACTTTCTTTTGCTAAGCCCAAAAGAAAGCTAACCAAAGAAAAGGGCTCTCCTTGACGAAGCCCCCCTGCGAGTACGCAGCTCGCGCCGGGATTTTTCGATAAGACGTCCCTGTCTTATCGAAAAACGGCGCACGTCCTGTGCGCCGCCCTTTGGGTCTTCAGGTGTTCTCGCGAGCGCGGAACTGCGTCAAGCTTTCACGGCAACGGCAACGGCAACGGCAACGGCAACGGCAACGGCAACGGCAACGGCAACGGCAACTGCAGGAGCAGCTCGGGCAGGCCGTCGCTGCTCTTGGGTAGAAGCGGCGCAAGCCGCAGATTCGCGGTCGCGGCCTGCGCCGTTCCTACCCTTGCGCGAGCACGCCGCTTCGATGGATGACGCACCGCGGCGCTCAGCGCAGGCGGTCGTGGACCTGCAGGCCCTGACTCGGGTCGGCGGCGTCGTAACGCACGGTGACTTCGCGATCGGGTTCGCCGTCGCGGCCTGGGCGCAGCAGGGACACCCGCAACGAACCATCGGCGGCGGCCACGCGCTCACCCGGCTTGATCGACTGCAGGCAGGAGGCGATGCGATAGGCGTCGTGCTTGCGCACCTGCAGCGCGGCGTCGAGCGCAAGCCAGACCAGGTCGGTCTCGATGCCGGCGCCGCAATGCCCCTGTGAGCGGTCGGCGCGGCTGGCGCTGTCGACCTCGATCAACAGATAACGCAGCGCGCCCGGGCCGGGGTTATGGCCGGAGTCGGCTAATACGGCGCGTCGCTCGACCACACCGTCGAGGTCGGTGATGCGCGCGAGCTTGAGCGGTTTGCGTTTGGCGCCCTCGACCAGCAGCAAATCCTGCTGGCGCGCATCGATCTCGATCTGCAAGGCGTTCGCAGCGGGTGCGGCCTTCGCCTCGGCGCAAGCCAGCGCAGCGAGCAACAGGCCGGCGAGCGCGGCGGGCAGGGCGAGGTTCATGCCGCCACTGTACGCCGGCGCGCCGGCCTCAAGCGTGCCGTCTCGCTCGCTGCTGGGCTCGCTCACAGGCTTTCCGAAGGCCGCGACGCGGCGGCCTCGTCCGGCTCGCGGCTGCCGCGTTTGTGGAAATACACCTGCTCGGCGGCCCAGCGCAGCGGCGCCGAATGCAGCAGCAGGTCGAACGGCCAGTCGAACTGGAAGTGATCGAAGGCCCAGCGCAGGGCGCGCTTGCGGCGGAAACGCGGGGCGCTGTCGCGGGCGACCGATTCCGGCGCCGGGCCTTGCCCGAGCGCGTGCAGGGCGATCGCCTGGCCCAGGGTTTCGCCGTGTGCCCAGGCCGAGTGGATGCCGCCGGCGGTGACCGGCGAGACGATGCCGGCGGCGTCGCCGGTCAGCATCACGCCGTCGCGGGCGAGCGGGAATACCGGACCGCCGCAGGGGATCAGGCCGGCGCGGGTCGCCGCGGGCTGCACCTCCGGGTCGAGGCCGACCACCGAGCGCACCCGCTGCAGGAAGCCGTCGATGTCGGGCACGCGCGCGCGCTCGGGGTCGTGGCGCACCGCCAGGCCGGCCTGGACGCCGGTCGGGTTCTGCGCCACCCAGCCGATGTAGCCGGGCGCGTAGCGCTTGCTGACGAAGCAGTGCAGGGCGCCGGACTCGGGCAGGGCGGCGCCGGGGAACTCGTATTCGATGCCGTACAGGAACTCTCGCGTCTGGCCCAGGCCGGTGCGCTCGGCGACGCGCGACTTGGCGCCGTCGGCGCCGACCAGGAAGCGCGTGCGGCCTACGCCTTCGATGCGCCAGCCGTCGTCCTCGCGCTCGGCCTGGGTGAAGGAGGTGCCGAGGCGCAACTCGACGCCATGGCGTACCAGTTCCTGGGTCAGCCAGCGCATCAGCCGCGGCGTGTCGGTGGTCAGGAAGTAATAACCCGGTGCGCTCAAGGCCATGCTGCGCAGCCGCGGCGAGTACAGGCGCACGCGTTCGACGCGGTGCAGGCAACCGGCCGGCGCGCGGCTCAGCCAGGTCTGTTCGGCGGCTTCCTTGACCACGATGCCGGTGGTGCGAAGTTTCTCGCCGGGGTCGCGCTTGCGTTCGAGCACCACCACGCGCAGGCCGGCGCGCGCGGCGGCCAGGGCGCAGGCGGCGCCGGCGAAGCTGGCGCCGACGACGACGAGGTCGCAGTCGTAAGCTTTGGGGTCGAGGCTCATTCCGGTTTCTCGTGGGGAGACCGGTGCAGTCTGGGCAGGCTCGACGAAGCCCGTATGGGGTCTGTGTGAAGTGAGTCGAGCCTGTAACGAGGTTCACGCGCGAGGCGTGACGCCAGGCCGGTTTTCTTGACGATTCGCCGCCGACAAGGCTTCGATGGTCAATGCGAGGCCGTTCAGGGCGTCGCGTGCGGCGGCGGGATCGCCGGCAACGCGCACGATCGCACCGTCGAAAGCCTGGGCGATCGCGCCGGCGCGCGCCTCGCGTTCGGCCGATTCAGGCAGCAGTGCGGCGATGCGTTCGGCGAGTTCGCGCTTGTGCCGGCGCGAGCACTCGACCGCTTCGGGCAGGGCCGGGCCGATCTCGGCCACGGCATTGATGAAGGCGCAGCCGCGAAAATGCGGGTGGGCGAACCATTCCGCCAAGGTCGGCACCAGCGCCGCGGCGCGGTGTCCGTGTGCGGCGCTATGGCGCAGCAGGGCCGCATCGAACCAGGTCGTCCATCGCTCGTGGCGGTACTGCAGGAACGCCAGGATCAGGGCGTTCTTGCTCGGGAAGTGCCGGTACAGGGTGACCTTGGTGACGCCGGAGTCGGCGATCACCCGGTCGATGCCGGTAGCGCGGATGCCTTCCAGATAGAACAAATCGTGGGCGGTCTGCAGGATCCGCTCGCGGGCGGGCAACGGCTGGGCAGGCGTAGCGGCTTTGCGGTTCATGGCGCGATGGTAGACCGATTCGTCTACCGGCGCCAATCATGTAGACAGATTTGTCTACATGAGGTAATTTCGCCGAGTAGACCGATCTGTCTACATCAATCAATTACGCAAATAGACTGATCTGTCCATATGCGCTCAGGAGCCGCCCTCATGCACACCCGTCCGCCGTTGCCGCCGTTCACCCGCGACAGCGCCATCGAGAAGATTCGCCTGGCCGAAGACGCCTGGAACTCGCGCGACCCGGCCCGGATCGGCCTGGCCTATTCGTTCGACACGCGCTGGCGCAATCGCGCCGAATTCGTCGACGGCCGCGAAGCCGCGGTGGCCTTGCTCGAACGCAAATGGACCCGCGAGTTGGATTACCGCCTGATCAAGGAGCTGTGGGCTTTCGACGGCGCGCGCATCGCGGTGCGCTTCGCCTACGAATGGCGCGACGATTCCGGGCAATGGTTTCGCAGCTACGGCAACGAGAACTGGGAGTTCGGCGAGGACGGCCTGATGGCGGTGCGCCTGGCCAGCATCAACGACCGGCCGATCGCGGCGAGCGAACGCAAGTTCCATTGGCCGCAAGGGCGGCGTCCCGACGATCACCCGGGGCTGAGCGAGCTGGGGCTGTAAGACGGCGCATCGCCGGCTTCAGTCGACGACGATCAGCTCGATGCCGAGGCGCTGCAGCCCTTCGCTGTATTCCGGGCTGATGCTGGGGTCGGTGATGACGGTATGCACGCATTCCAACTGGGCGATGCGGTGCAGGCCGACGCGGCCGAACTTGGACGCGTCGGTCAGCACGACGACCTTGCGCGCGCGTTCGACCATGCGATGGTTGAGGCTGGCTTCGCCTTCGTGATGGGTGGTCAGGCCGAACTGCAGGTCGAGGCCGTCGACGCCGAGGAACAACGCATCGAAGCTGTAGCTGTTGAGGCTGGCCTCGGCCTGCGAGCCCTGGAACGACAGCGACTGCTTGCGCAACACGCCGCCGGTCAGCATCAGCTCGACGCCTGGCGCGTTGGCCAGTTCCCAGGCGATGTTGAGGCCGTTGGTCATCACCGTGACGCCCTCGGCCCCGCGCAGATGCCGCGCCAGGGTCATGGTGGTGGTGCCGGAATCGATGATGATGTTGTCGCCGGTGTGGACCAATTGCGCGGCGCGGGCGCCTATCGACTCCTTCAGGGCGCTGTTGAGGCTGTCCTTGAGATGGATGTCCTGTTCCAGCGGCGGCGTGCGCACCAGGGTGGCGCCGCCGTGATTGCGCCTGGCCAGACCCTGCGATTCGATCTGGGCCAGGTCGGCGCGGATCGTCACCGTGGAGACGTCCATCGACTCGGCCAAGTGCGCGACGTGGACGCTGCCGTGTTTGACCAGCATCTGCAGAATCCGTTCGCGGCGTTGGCGGGTGTTTCGCATCGGTCGTTCTCTGTGCGGGACGGGGCGGTAGCGGACGGTGTCGGAGACGCGCTGTGTATTCCTGTGGAGGGGGCCGCGGCCCTGCGCCGGGGTGCGGACGCGGCTGCGAGCGGGGCGGGCATGAAGGGATGTTGCCATCTTTCGACTTGGGGCAGCGGGCCGAGCGGGTCATGCCGGCTGCGCGGCATCGCCGGGCCTCGCTCATGCAAGCGGCGGCCGACACCGTCCTCTTTCGCCGAGCCGATCGGCCCGGAAACGACAACGCCGCCATCGCAGGCGATGACGGCGTTGTGTTCGGGCTTGGACGAAGCCGCCGCACGCGAGCAGCGGGACTCAGGCTGCCGATTGCGCGTTCAGGGGTTCAAGCGCCACTTTTGGTAGCCGTTGCCGAGGCAGCTGTACACCCGCAGGTAAGCGCCCTGAGCGGCATTGTTGAGCGGGTCGAGGCAGGTGCCGCTGCCGACGTTGTACAGACCGTCCGAACCCGGCATCGGCATCCAGCGTTGCGCCGAACCGTTGCCGCAAGCCGCGAGTTTGATACTGCCGTCGTTTTCCGCCTGCAGGCATTGGCTGCGGCTGCGCATCAGCATGCGGAAGCCGTCGTCGCGCTCGATCGACTGGTTGTTGTTGCTCGCGCAGCTCCACAAGCCGGCCTGGGTTCCACCGGCCAAGGTGTCCAGGCAGTAGCCGCTGTCGGTGTTGAGCAGCACCTTGGGCGAACCGAGCGTGCCGAACTTGTTGTCGGCGGCGATGCAATCCTGCTCCGAGGTGCACGAGGCGCGTGCGATCGATTCGCAGTTGCCGTAGGTCTTGCTGGTGCTGCTCAGTGGGGCGATCGTGCCGTTCTCGGCGCTGGGGCGGAAGAACACCGCACTCGTCGCCGGCGCGGCCGCGCAGCTTTCCAGTTGATCGGCGCCCTGGGCGAAGTTCTCCAGGAATTCGACCGTCTTCTCCTTCAGGCCGCCCCAGGTTTGCGGCACCTGGATGCTGGCGACCTTGCGGCTGGCGCCGCTTGCGACGTCGGTGATGTAGGCGCTCCAAGTGCCGAGGGCCTCGCTGACGATGCGGATCTTGTACTTCCTGCCCTGCACCCAGGGGTAGGCGACCCAGCACTGCACGCCGCTGCCTTCGTGGGAAAAATGGCTGCATTGCGTGCCGCTTTCGGCGACCCAGCCGGTGGCCTGCCAGATCGAGAAATTCAACGCCTTGTCGGCGTTGCTGCGTTGTTGCAGGCCGACATAGCCGCCGTCGCCGTTCTTGAGCGAAAACTGATGCGCCCAGTACGTGCGTCCGTTGTAGCCGGGTTCCTGGGTGATGGCGATGCTGAAATCCATGTCCAGATAACCGACCGAATTGGCCGGCCAGGTGCGGTCTATCGCGACCATGCCGCCGGCGACGACGGCCGCGGCGGTGCCGTGCAGGCTCAGGCATAGCAATAACAGGACGATCTTCGCGTAGCGCATACGGACTCCTATCGGCAACGGTGGCGGACTGCCTGTGGCGAGGTCTCGGTTTCGTCGTGGCAGCATCGGTCCAGGCCGCGTTCTATGCGGCAGATGGGATGGATCGCTTGGGTTCTTCGGCGGGACTTCGGCAGATTTGGATTCGATCGACAAACTCGGTCGGCGAAGCAGGAGGCTCGTTGCAGACGCTTGGATCGCGCTTGCGGTGTCGGTCGTTTCGCGTCCCGGCGAATCTGCGACTGCGTTGGAGCGGCTTTTTCGATTAAGCATGCGCCGCCGGCACCCGTCAACAGAAACATCGGAAACGAAAGTTCCGTGATTTTATGGTTTCGCAGTCGAGGTTTTTTATGAGCGAGGCGAAACGAAACCTCGCATCCGCAGCAGGTTTCGTGCCGGGCCGTCGACGGCGCGGATATCGCGATGGAAGTCGCAATGCGGACGCGACAGCGCTTGTTTTCGCTGCTAATCGCGAGCGCGTTCGCCGGGGTAATGTGCTATCTGAATCTGCGCGAGCTTATTCGAAGCTGCGTGCGACGCGAGGCTGGAACCAGCGACTTGCTGCGAACGCATATTGGATAGCGCGAGATGCGCTGAGGTCGCGGGCGTAGTTCTGATCCGAGAAGTTGGAGTTGCGGATCGTGTCTGCAGTTCGTCGCTGCGTATCGGGTTTGCGAGCGCACTCGCCGTGTCGTTGCGGTGCGAACGCGCCGCTGCGCGGTCGCGGCTTGCGCCGCTCCTACTCTTGAAGCGGTTGCGCGAGGGGCGGCCAGAAGCGGGCGGGGCCGACTGCTCGGCGACGGTCCGGATACGCCAAAAACAAAGGGCGCCGAAGCGCCCTTTGTCGTGTGTTGCTTCAGCGGATCTAGCGTCTGGGTTCAGACGCTGCCGCGCGGACCGCGGCCGCCGCCGGGGCGGCCACCGCCACGCGGGCCGCCCGGACGCGGACCGCTCGGGCGGGCCGCGCCACCGGGACGCGGTGCGCCGCCGGGACGGGGCGCGCCACCCGGACGGGCATTGCCGCCGGGACGCGGGCCGGCACCGGGACGAGCGCCCGGACCGGGCTTGCCGCCGGCCGGACGCGCGGTATTGCTGCGCGGACGTTCGCCGTAGGGGTTGAAGCTGCCGGGGTTGGCGTGGTCGGACGGGAAGCTCGGCGCGTTGCCGGGATGACCGTAGGGACGCGCGCTGCGCTGGCCCTGGCCCTGGCCTTGACCCTGGCCTTGACCGCCGCCGCTACGGCGCTCGCCGTAAGGGGCGTTGCCGTTGCGTTCGCCGCCGAAGCCGCCGCCACCGGGGCCGCCACTATGCGGACGGCCGCGACCGGCGCCTGCACCGGGACCCGCGCCGGGACCGCGCGCACCGGCCGGCTTGCCGCCGTAAGGCTTGCGGCCCTGACCATCGGGATTGCGATGACCGCTCGGACCGGTCTCGACGCCGTCGGGCACATACCAGGTGCGGAACGCGGCCGGATTGCCGTCCGGCAGGGGCTTGGGGCCCTTTTCCTTGCGCTGCTTGAACGGCTTGTGCGACTGGTTGGCCGCGGCTTCACCGCTGACAGTCAGGCCGCCGTGCTTGCGCGGACCGCCGCGACCGCGACCGCCCCGATCTTCGCGGACATGGTCGAAGCGGCGCAGTTCGCGGCCTTCGTCGGCGGTGTTGTGGCCGCCGACATAACCCTGCGAACGCTCGCCGGACAGGTGCACGGTCGACTTGGCGGCCTTGCGCTGGCCGATCACCGGCTGCAGGGTCAGCGCCGAAGGCGTGCCGTCTTCCAGGCCGAGGTCGCTGCGCAGGGCGTCGACCTTGTCGGTGACCAGCTCCTGCGAATGGCCGCGCAGCAGTTCGCGCGGCAGCGCGACGCCGCCGTAGCGGATGCGCTTGAGGCGGCTGACCTGGCAGCCCTGCGACTCCCACAGTCGACGCACTTCGCGGTTGCGGCCTTCCTTGACCACGACCCGGAACCAGTCGTGCGAGTCGCTGCCGCCGATGCGTTCGATCTCGTCGAACTTGGCCGGGCCGTCCTCGAGCGCGATGCCGCGGGCGAGGCGGTCGACGAGGTTGTCGGGAACCTGCTCCTGGCCTTCCGGTGCGCGCACGCGGCAGACGTACTCGCGCTCGACCTCGAAGGAGGGATGCATGAGCGCGTTGGCGAGTTCGCCATCGGTGGTCAGCAGCAGCAGACCGGTGGTGTTGATGTCGAGGCGGCCGATCGCGATCCAGCGCGCGCCCTTCAGCGCAGGCAGCGAATCGAAGATGGTCGGGCGGCCCTCGGGGTCTTCGCGCGTGGTCACTTCGCCTTCGGGCTTGTTGTACATCAGCACGCGCGAGGGCTCGGTCAGGGCGCTGGCGATGAAGCTGCGGCCGTCGAGTTCGATCTTGTCGCCGCCCTTGATGGTGACGCCGATCTGGGCGACTTCGCCGTTGACCTTGACCAGGCCGTCGGCGATGCGCTGCTCGAGCGCGCGGCGCGAGCCCAGGCCCGCTTGCGCGAGGACCTTGTGCAGGCGTTCTTCCAGACGCGGCGCCTCGGTGGTGGCGCCGGCGTCGCTGCCGCGCTTCAGTGAGAGCTTGCGGCGGTTTTCTTCAGTCATTTCTGTTGCTCCGGCCGGTCGTCTTCGGACTCGGCCTCAAATTCCGGAACGGTCGTCGTCTCGACGGCGTGTTGGTCTTGCTCGTGATCGTTCGCGTCCGCCGCGCGCTCGCCCGGCGCGGCTTCGGGGTCGTCCGAAAGGACGGTTGTGTCGGTGTGGGTATCGGTGTCGCTGTCTGTATCGCTGGCGGCGTCGGCGCTCGTCTGTGCGCCGGCGTCGCCGGATTCGGGGAGGGCTTCGTCGCTGTCGACGGTGTCGTCGGCGCCGTCGTCGGTGTTGTCGGTTGGGTCGACCAATTCGGTGGAGCCGGTGGTTTCGATGGCGTCGTCGACCGAGTCGCCGTCGTCGTCGCCGGCTTCGGCATCGTTGCTGGCTTCGTCGAGGCCGGCCTCGGCGTCGTTGCCGGTGGAGATGCCACCGGCGGCGATCGGCTCGCCGTCGAGCGGCAGCTGCGGTTCCAGCTCGCCGATGTCCTTGAGCTCCGACAGCGGCGGCAGTTCGTCCAGGCGCTTGAGGCCGAAGTAATCGAGGAAAGCCTTGGTGGTGCCGAACAGGGCCGGCTTGCCGGGCACGTCGCGGTGGCCGACCACGCGGATCCACTCGCGCTCTTCCAGGGCCTTGATGATGTTGCTGCTGACCGCCACGCCGCGGACCTGTTCGATCTCGCCGCGGGTGATCGGCTGGCGGTAGGCGATCAGCGCCAGGGTCTCGAGGGTGGCGCGGGTGTAGCGGGTCTGGCGTTCGGTCCACAACCGCGCGACCCAGGCATGGACGTCGGCCTGGACCTGGAAGCGGAAGCCGGAGGCCAGCTCGACCAGTTCCACGCCGCGCTCGGCGCAGCCCTCGCGCAGGGTCTCCAGCGCGGTCTCGACGCTGTCGGCCGGTGCCGGCTGGTCCTCGGGGAACAGGGCATGCAACTGCGCCAGCGTGAGCGGCTGGTTGGCCGCGAGCAAGGCGGCTTCGACGATGCGGGTGACGAGGAGTTGGTCCATGGAATGCGTCTGAATCGTTGCGTTGGCGATCGGCCCTGGAGCCTGTGCGGAATCGGTGCCTGGGTCGGTGGTCGGCCGGTCTGAGCGGCCGGTCTAGCTGGGTAGAAGCGGGCTGGGCGGGAGCTGCGTGTCCGGGCCATCACGGCCGCGGTCGCGGAAGCCGGAGGCTGAGGTGCAGGAACGTTCGAGCGATGCGGCCCCGGCCCCTGCCGGGATCGAGTCCGTCCCGATCAAGTCCGTCCCGATCAAGTCCGTCCTGATCAAATCCGCCCCAGCGAGGCGGAACGACGGCGACAGCCGAGTCACGAAAGCCAAGTCACGAAGCCCGGTCGTCGTTGGCGGCGTCGTCGAACTCGCTGCTGAGTTCGATCTCGTCGGGGTCCTTCATCAGCGCCAACGACTTGACGTAGATCGGCGCCGGCGGGCGGCCCTCTTCGGGCTGCTCCTGGAGGATCTCGATCAACTGTTCCTTGGCCAGGGTCAGCAGGCCCAGGAACGTTACCACTATGCCGAGCCGGCCTTCTTCGACCGTGAACAGCGATTCGAAACGATGGAACACGCCATCGGACATGCGGGTCAGCAGTTCGCCCATGCGCTGGCGGACGCTCAAGGCATCGCGCTTGATCGCGTGCTGGGTATACAACTCGGCACGCTTGAACACGTCGTGCAGGGCCAGCAGCATCTCGCGCAGGTCGACCGGCGGCGGCAGTTTGACCGAAGCCCGGTCCGGCACGTAAGCCTGCGCCGGGCTGGTGTCGCGGTCCTGGCGGGGCAGGGTGTCGATGTCCTCGGCCGCCTTCTTGAAACGCTCGTACTCCTGCAGACGGCGGACCAGCTCGGCGCGCGGGTCCTCTTCGATCCCTTCCTCGTTGGCCGAGCGCGGCAGCAGCATGCGCGACTTGATCTCGGCCAGAATCGCGGCCATCACCAGGTATTCGGCCGCCAGCTCGAAACGCATCTCGTGCATGGCCTGGATGTAGGTCACGTACTGGCGGGTGATCTCGGCGACCGGGATGTCGAGAATCTCCAGATTCTGACGGCGGATCAGGTACAGCAGCAGGTCGAGCGGGCCTTCGAACGCGTCCAGGATGACTTCGAGCGCGTCCGGCGGGATGTAGAGATCCTGCGGAATCTGCAGCACCGGCTGGCCGTGGACCATCGCCAGCGGCATTTCCTGCTGCTGAGGCGTCGTCGGGGCTGGGCTGGATTCGGTCGCGACGGGCGCGGGTTCGTTGCTCATTCGAAACCGGCCCCTCCGGGCCGTGGGCACTGCAGTTACGACGATGCTTGCGGCGCATGACCGCATCGAGAGCCGCGCCAGGTCGTGCAAGGACCGGGATCGAGCTTCCCTGCGGGTGCTACGGACCACTCTATAAAGGCGTGTGCTTTAGGCCCGAACGGCCCCGGCCTGCGCGTCACGACAAAGGGCGTGGCGGCTGAGACGAAGGGGGTTGCGGGCGTGAGCCGGTGGTCTGCAGCTGTGCACTGGCGTACTGGCGCACCGATGATGTGCGGGGAAGTACGGGTGCTGACGTGGCGACGGCGTGGATCCTGTCGCGACGGGCCGCTGCATCCGGCCTCGGGCAATTGACAGTTAGGGTAAGGGCTGGGGCGGGCAGTGTCCAGCGCCGGCATGAACGCCGGTCGGGCCGGGGCGCCTGCCGGTGGTCCAGGTCGAGCCCGGGCTGGGCCGCGGGCGGGACCGCGCCCGGGTTTGCCGATCGCCGCGGCCGCCTGTACGGGGCCTGTCGCCGGGCTGTACACCTAATTAGACTGGGCAGGCACAACTAACGGACTGGGGAATCGCAATGAACCAAGCAAGGACCGTCGCCGCCGCCCTGGTGTTGGCGCTGGCGGGCTGCAATGCGCCCGACGCCGGCAAGGCCGACCCGGCCGCACCGGCCGCGACCGCCACGCCGGCGCCGGCCGAGCCCACGCAGCCCGCGACCACTCCGGCACCCCCGGCCGCGGCGGTGCAACTGCCGACCGAGGCCTGCGTGAAGACCGAAGACGGCTTCGCCGCGTTCTTCGAGCAATTCGTCTACGAGGCGAACGTACGCTCGGCGTATTCCGCGCCGCAAATCGAGATCCGCGACCTCAAGGACCCGGGCAAGCTGCTGGAGTCGCAGACGCCGCAACAGGCCGGGCCGTTCAAGATCGCCCTGGTCGACAACCAGTGGTCCTACGACGAACCCGGCAAGCAGGCCGGCCAGCTCGACCGGGTCAAGATCGATCGGACCCTGAGCGGCGACCGCATGCGGGTCGACTTCGTCAAGGCCGAGTTCTCGCCCGACGAGGAAGTGGTCAAGACCCTCGGCAAACCGGAAGCGTATGTGTTCGAGTTCAAACAAGGGTGCTGGCAGCTGACCCAACAGCTGCGCTGAACCCCGGCCTCCCCCGCGAGCGGGGGCGGCCGTCCGGATAAACCATCGACAAGGAGAAGTACGATGCCCAAATATTCGATCGTCGAATCGGTCGGTCGCGACGTACAGCACGTCCACGACTACGAAGACCTCGAGCGCCACCACCCCAGCCGCGGCAACGAGCGCGGCCGCGTTTACGGCACCGTCAACGGCGAGCGCGAAGAGCTGCTAGGCAACTACGCCGGTACGCCGACCGTCTCGCGCGACGGCGACCATTACGTCTCCAAGGACTTCGTGCTGCAGGCCGGCGGCTCCAGCGCCGTGGCCGTGCCCGCGGTCGCCAACGGCTACATCGGCCGGGTCGACCCGCGCGACGGCATCGTCCAGATCTACGACCGTCCGGCCAACGACCCGAACCGCGAGATGATCGCGCAGTACCGGCACATGGACCTGCGCCACACCGAGCTGAAGGTCGGCGACCGGGTCGAGTACGGCCAGCCGCTCGGCATCCAGGGCGGTTTCAACAAAGGCGACCCGAACGCGTTCGGCAAGCACGTGCATGTCGACATCAACACCGGCTACCTGCCGCAGATGGAGCGTTACGTCCGCGACATCGACAGTGGGGCGATCAGCACCGATCGCCGCCCGCCGCATTCCGACAACCTGACCGGCCCGGCCCAGGTGAGCAATGTGTCCGGCAACGGCCGCGCCGTGCACACGCCGGGCGGACCGGGTTCGACCACTCAGGCCGCAGCGATGGCCGACGGCGTGCTGCGCAAGGACGAGCGCGGCCCCGAGGTCAAGGCGATGCAGGAGCAGTTGGCGAAGCTCGGCTACAAAGATGCGCAGGGCCATGCGATCGTCGCCGACGGCAAGTTCGGCCAGCACACCAAGGAAGCGGTCGAAGCCTTCCAGCGCGATCACCACCTCAAGGTCGACGGCATCGCCGGCGCGCGCACCCTGGAGGCCTTGAAGAAAGCCGAGCCGGCGCAGGCGCATGCCCACGATGCACAGCCGCACAGCCCTGCGCGTACCGCCGCCGACCCGGCGCGCGCGCCGTTGCTGTCGGATGCGACGCATCCGAACAATGCGATGTTCCGGCAGGCGGTCGACGGCCTGGAGAAGCTCGGCCCGCAGGCCGGCTTCAAGAACCGCCAGGAAGTCGAGAACGCCGCGGCCACGCTGACCTACGAGGCCCGCGTCAGCGGCCTGACCAAGATCGACCACGTCGCCCTCAACGCTAACGGCAATGGTTTGTTCGCGGTGCAGGGCGGTCTCAACGATCCGACCCACCACCGCGCTTACGCCGACAAAACGATCGCGGCGAACCAGCCGGTCGAGCAATCCAGCCAGCGCCTGCAGCAGGACGTGCCGCAAGCGCAGCAGCAGGGCCAGGAGCCGAAGCCGCAGCAACAGGCACGGCCGATGGTGGCGTGATTGCGGACGGCCCGCGTCTGTCGACGCGGGCCGCTACGCCGGCGCTGTTCGAAGGCGTTGGTCGAATGTGGTGTCCGGATAGATCGATGCGTTGTTCGAATACAGCCGGGCGGATGCGCGCAAGCCGGGCCCGGGCCTGCGAGAATAGGGCCTCGCGCGACGTGCGCGCCCCTCACGAGGTCGAAGTCCAGGCATGTGGTATCTGATCGAAGGTTATGACGTCGCCGATTCCTTGCCCGCGCGCGGCGCGGCGCGTCCCGCGCATCTGGCGCGTCTGACCGCCTTGCGCGACCAGGGCCGCTTGTTGCTGGCCGGGCCGTGCCCGGCGATCGACGCCGAAGACCCGGGCCCGGCCGGTTTCAGCGGCAGCCTGATCGTCGCCGAATTCGAATCGCTCGAGGCCGCACGCGCCTGGGCCGATGCCGATCCCTATGTCGATGCCGGCGTGTACGCGCGGGTCGAGGTGCGTCCGTTCCGCAAGGTGCTGCCGTAATGGCGTTGCCGCGCGAGCAACGCGTCGAAGCGATCCGCCACGCGATCGAGGCCGCGCTGGCGCCGACCGCGCTGGAAGTCGAAGACGAAAGCCATCGTCACGTCGGCCATGCCGGCGCTCAAGACGGACGCGGGCATTTCCGCGTCGCCGTGGTCAGCACCGTCTTCGTCGGCCTGAACCCGATCGCGCGGCATCGCGCGGTGTATGCCGCAGTCGGCGATCTGATGACCACCGATATCCATGCGCTCTCGATCAGCGCACGTACGCCCGACGAACGCGTCGGCTGAACACGTCGTATGAAGTGAGCGCCTAGGCGCTCACCGCATGTCGCGCTGCAACATGCGCGCCTGTGCCGGAAGCCGCTAAACGCTTTTCATAACAAGCGCTTTACACTTGTTCTTGAAAACGTTTACAGTCGGGCCACTTTCCAGCCGCGAGGGGCGGTCCAGGAACGTGATGAGCGTGACGATCAAAGATGTCGCCCGTGCGGCGCAAGTGTCGGTTGCGACGGTGTCGCGGACCTTGAACGGCCATGGCAACGTGGCCGAAGAGGTCCGGCGTCGCGTGCTCGCGGTCGCCCAGGACCTGCGCTACACGCCGCACGCCGCCGCGCGCAGCCTCAGCAGCCGGCGCACCCACACTCTGGGTGTGGTCCTGCCGGACCTGCACGGCGAATTCTTCTCGGAATTGGTGCGCGGCGTCGACCAGGTCGCGCGCGAGCATCGCCTGCATTTGTTGGTGTCGAGCTATCACGGCCGGCCGGAAGAGCAGGCCGCCGCCTTGCGCGCGATGCGCGGCCGCGTCGACGGTCTGCTGGTGATGTCGCCCTATGTCGCCGCGCAGGCGCCGATCGTCGACGAACTCGACGCAGCGATGCCGATCGTGCTGATCAACACCCAGAGCGCCGTGCCCGGCCTGTTGTCGCTGAGCGTCGACAATTACGGCGGCGCCCAGGCCATGGTCGAGCATCTCGTCGATTGCGGCCACCGCCGCATCGCCTTCATCGCCGGCCCGGAAGACAATTTCGATGCCCACGAGCGTCTGCGCGGTTACCGCGAAGCGCTCGCGCGGCGGTTGCCCGATGCGAGCGAATGGGTGCTGCCGGGCCAGTTCGACGAGGCCTCCGGCCATCGCGCCGGCCAGGCCTTGCTGGCCGCGCCACAGCGCCCCGATGCGGTGTTCGCGGCCAACGACATGATGGCGCTGGGCTGTTTGTTTTCGTTCGTGCAGGCGGGCCTCAAGGTGCCCGACGACATCGCGGTGGCGGGGTTCGACGACATCCCGCTTGCACGCTATGTCCACCCGACGCTCACGACCATGCGGGTCAATATCGCCGAGCTCGGTGCCCGGGCGGCGCGTCTGCTGTTGACGCAACTGGGCACCGAAGCCGCTGCGCAGGAGCAACAACCATCCATGGACGAGCCGCGGCAGACCCAACCGCTGCGGCCGGAGCTGATTGTGCGCGAGTCCGGAGTACGCCGAGGGGGCGGTGGCTGATCGCGTCGAAAAAAATTTGGACGAACGTGTAAGCGATTACAGAGCAGAGATTGCTCCACCGTTGCCACCTTGCAGTACGTGCTCCTTGGAGGGAGGAAAGCATATGAATCCACACCATTCGCGCTATTCGAACAGTAGCTCCAACCATTCCAGACCCAGCCGCACGCTGCTGGCCTGTGCGCTCGCCAGCTGCCTGGCGATGGCCGCGCCGATCGCCTTCGCCCAGGGCACGGCCGCGACCATCCGCGGCGTGGTCAGCGGCAACGCCGGCCCGGCCGCGAACGCCAGCGTCACTGCGACCAATCTCGCCAACGGTCTGACCCGCAAGGTCCAGACCGGCGCC
Source organism: Lysobacter sp. CA196 (assembly GCF_052078695.1). NCBI lineage: Bacteria > Pseudomonadati > Pseudomonadota > Gammaproteobacteria > Lysobacterales > Lysobacteraceae > Lysobacter > Lysobacter sp. CA196. The sequence goes on from NZ_JBQJIN010000032.1 coordinate 29,390, forward strand.
GACGGCAACTACACCCTGGCCGGCCTGCCGCCGGGCACCTACCGCATCGACGTCAGCGCCGATGGCCAGAGCAATACCCGCAACGTCACCGTGGCCGTTGGCCAGGCCGCGACGCTCAACGTATCGACCGGCGGCGTGGCCGAAACTGCGCCGGTGGGCGAGGCGACCGACATCGACAAGGTGACCGTTACCGCTTCGGCAATGGCGGAAGTGCGCACCTCCGAAAACGCCACCTACATTTCGACCAAGCAAATCGAGTCGTTGCCTCAGGGCACGCGCAACTTCCTCGCATTCGCCGATACGGTGCCGGGCGTGCAGTTCGTGCAAGCGTCGAACGGCTCTACCTCGCTGCGAAGCGGCGCGCAAAGTTCCAACGGCATCAATGTCTATATCGACGGTGTCGGCCAGAAGAACTACGTCCTGCCGGGCGGCGTCGGAGGCCAGGACGATACCCGCGGCAATCCGTTCCCGCAGTCGGCGATCGGCGAATACAAGGTCATCACCTCGAACTACAAGGCCGAGTTCGACCAGCTCAGCAGCGCGGCGATCACCGCGGTGACCCGTTCGGGTACCAACGAATTCCACGGCGATTTCTTCTGGGACCACACCTCCGAAGCGTGGCGGTCGCCGACACCGGCCGAAGACAAGTCCGGCAAGAAGACCGACTCCAAGGAAGAGCAGTACGGTATTTCCTTCGGCGGCCCCATCATTCAGGACAAGATGCATTTCTTCGTCGCCTATGAAGCGAAGGAATACAACACGCCGTTCACCATCAAACCGGGCGAGGGCGTGACCGAGGCGCAACTGCCGGCGCAGTTCCGGCCGCTGATCGGCGGCGTCAACGCGCCATTCAAGGAAGATCTGTATTTCGCCAAGGTGGATCTGTCGGTCGGCGACAACCATTACTTCGAGTTGACCGGCAAGTATCGCGACGAAACCGAAATTACCGGTGTGGACGGCATCAGCACCGTTCCGTTCGGAACCGCCAAGGACAATAGCGATAAGCGCGCGGATCTGCGTTATCAGTACACCGGCGACGGTTGGATCAACGACGCTCACGTCACCTACGAGGACGGTAGTTATAACCCGCGTGCCAATGCATTCGGCAACGGTTACGTGCTGACTCGCGGCGATATCAACTCCACCGGCGACAAGCGTGTGCTCAACGCCGGTCCCGGCGAAAACTTCCAGGACAAGGCGCAGAAGGGTTATTCGTTCCAGGACGATCTGACCTTCACGGATCTGCAGTGGCACGGCAACCACACCGTTAAAATGGGTGTGAAGTACAAGGTCATCGACGTCAGCGCGACCGAACAGATTCCGTATAACCCGCAGTTCTTCTACGACATCGCCGGCGACCTCGCTTCCCCGTACCTGGTGCGATTCGGCGCGGGTCTGCCGGGGATTGCCGACGGCAGCGTCGAGTCGCGCAACAAACAGTTCGGCATCTACCTCCAGGACGACTGGGAGGTCAACGACAAACTGACCTTGAACCTCGGCGTGCGTTGGGATTACGAGACCAGCGACGCGTATACCGACTATCGCACTCCGGCCGACGTGCTGAGAGCGCTCGATAGCCAGGACCCGCGCGCGGCGGCCGGCCAGACCTATCGTCAAAGTCTCGCGCTCGGTGGCGTCGATCTGAACGACTACATCAGTAACGGGCGCGAACGCAGCAACTTCAAGGATGCGTTCCAGCCGCGTCTGGGCTTCTCCTACGATCTCAATGCCGACCAGCGGCATGTGATCTATGGTGGCGCCGGGCGCGCTTACGACCGCAATATCTTCAACAATCTGCAACTGGAAACCACCAAGGGCACGTTCCCGACGTATTCGTTCCGCTTCAATCAGCCGGGCCATGCCTGCGCACCAGGCGTCGGCGACTGTCTCGCCTTCAATCCGGGCCTGATGAGTCGCGAAGCTTTGGAAGCGCTAGTTGCTGCGAATCCGAACAACGGCCGAGAAGTGTTTCTGCTCAGCAACGATCTGAAAACGCCGTATTCGGATCAATTCAGCATCGGCATGCGCAACGCGATCACGATCGGCGAGACCGAATGGCAGACGGACGTCGGCATCTCGCGCATCGTCAGCAAGGACGGTTTCGCTTTCCTGCTCGGCAACCGCAAACCGGATGGCTCGTTCTACCCTGCGCCGGGCGCGATTTGGGGCGCGCCCTTCGGTGCGGGCATTCCGGGTTTCGGCCGTGCTTTGATCTTGGGCGTCAACGGCATCGAAACCCGTGCGAACTCGCTCTTGGTCAAGCTCGACAAGCCTTATACGCGCGAATCGGGTTGGGGCGTGACCATCGCCTACACCTTCACCGACGGCGAGGAGAATCGGGAAAACGGTGAGTCGTTCTCGTTGGATCATCCGAGCTTGGCCGGTTTCGGTTGGCACGATTCGAAGGGAGTGCCGCGTAACCGCCTTGTCGCCACGGGCATTTACGATGGCCCATGGGGTCTGACGTTCTCGGGCAAGCTGACCCTCGCCAGCCCGACCGCTTATTACTTCGTCAACTGTTCCAACTCGGGGCCGAACGACAACTTCTGCTTCACCGATCAGTTCAAGCCGGACGAGACCATCGGCTTCAAACAGCTCGATCTGGCGGTCAGCAAGGAGTTCGATACCGGCGCGGGCATCAAGTTCCGTATCCGCGGCGACGTGCTCAACGTTACCAATGCACGTAACTACAACCAGTTCGACACCTATGCAGGTCGATTGAACTCGCCGAACGCCAACTTCGGCGATCACCAGGACGGCATCATCCTGCCGACCCGCATGTTCAAGCTCTCGATGGGTTTCAGCTGGTAAAACCTGCAGTGCCGGCCGTCCACGGACGGCCGGCGCCGGGTTCTGCGGTCGCTGCGCGGCATGCGGGTTTGCGGCAACGAACTTTTCGTCATTGCATCGATCTAAATCTCCACACGAAGACACAGGGGTCTTTCGTTTCATGCACCACGTCAAGTCGACAACACGTGCGGTCTCCATCGCTGTCCTGGGCGCGCTGCTGCTCGTCTTGTCCGCCTGCAAGAAAACCGAGACCGGCTCGCAGACCCAGCCGATCGTGAGCGCCGAGCCGGTGGTGATCGAACCGCTCAAGCAGGAGCGGCTGGAGCTGCCGCCGCTGTTTCGCGACATCGAAAAACGCACCTTCCAGTTTTTCTGGGACACCACCAACGAACAGAACGGCCTGACCCCCGACCGGTATCCGTCGCGTCCGTTCGCCAGCATCGCCTCGGTCGGCTTCTCGCTGACCGCATACCCGATCGGCATCGAGAAGGGCTGGGTCAGTCGCACCCAGGCGGTCGACCGCACCTTGTTGACTCTGAAATTCCTGCGCGACTTGCCGAGCGGCCCGCAGGCTACCGGCAAGGGCAGTTACAAGGGCTTCTACTATCACTTCCTCGACATGCAGAAGGGCCAGCGCTACGACAGCTGGGTCGAGCTGTCGAGCGTGGATACCGGTCTGTTGATGATGGGCGTGTTGTTCACCCAGTCCTACTACGACCGCGATGAGCCGCGCGAGAAAGAGATCCGCGAGATCGCCGACACCTTGTACAAGCGGGTCGACTGGACCTGGTTGCAACAGAACAAGCCGCTGATCTCGATGGGCTGGTTTCCGGAGAGCGGTTTCATCAAGCACGACTGGGTCGGCTACAACGAGGCGATGCTGCTGTACGTGCTGGCCCTGGGCTCGCCCACGCATCCGGTCGGGCCCGAAGCCTGGACGGTGTGGACGCGTACCTACAACGATGTCTGGGGGGTGTACCAGGGCGAAGAGTTCCTCGCCTTCGGGCCCTTGTTCGGCCATCAGTACAGCCACGTCTGGATCGATTTCCGCGGCATCCAGGACGACTACATGCGCGAGCGCGGCATCGATTATTTCGAGAACAGCCGCCGCGCCGCCTATGCCCAGCGCGCCTACGCCATCGCCAACCCGATGAAGTGGGAAGACTACGGCCCGGAAGTATGGGGCCTGACCGCGAGCGACGGCCCGCAGCAGACCTTGCAGGAATACCGCGGCGAGCAGCGCCAGTTCCGCCATTACTCGGCGCGCGGCGCCGGCCTGCGCGAGAATTTCGACGACGGCACCATCGCGCCGACCGCGGCCATCGCCTCGCTGCCGTTCGCGCCGGAGATCGTGATCCCGACCACGGTGACCATGCACGAGCGCTACGGCGAGTACATCTATTCGAGTTACGGCTTCCTGGATTCGTTCAACCCGAGCTTCAAGTACGACATTCCGCTCAAGACCGGGCGCCTGGTGCCGGATCAGGGCTGGGTGTCCAGCGACTACATCGGCATCGACCAGGGGCCGATCCTGACCATGATCAGCAACTACCGCAACGAGTTCGTCTGGAACGTGATGAAGCGCAATCCCTACATCCGCGCCGGGCTCGAACGCGCAGGGTTCAAGGGCGGCTGGCTGGCCCCGGCCGATGCCAAGGGCGCCGATGCGAAGGGCAAGGACGGCGAGCCGGCGAAGGCCGCCGCCACGCCGGCCACGCCGGCGAAACCGGCCGGCACGATGGACCCGGCCACCGCGCGCGCGCTCGGCGAGGCCGAGTCGCGCGCCGGGCGCACCAATGCACCGTCCACGCAGACCCCGCCGAAGCCGGAATGAGCGCTTGAACCGCTCATCGACGACGCAGGCATCGCCCGCCCGAGCCCGCAGCGGCGGCTGGGGCAGGGCGCTGCGCGGCCTGGTCGTGTTGTGCGCACTGGTGCTGCTCGGCAGTTGCAGCCATCGCGACGACGGCCGCGAAGTGGTGCGGTTCTGGGCGATGGGTTTCGAAGGCGAAGTCGTCACCCAGTTGATTCCCGAATTCGAGCGCCGCAACCCGGGCATCCGCGTCGAAGTGCAGCAACTGCCGATCACCGCCGCGCACGAGAAGCTGCTGACCGCGTTCGCCGGCGATGCCTTGCCGGACGTGTGCGCGATCGGCAATACCTGGATTTCCGAGTTCGCCTTGCTCGACGCGCTGACGCCGCTCGACCCGCGCCTGGCGCAAACGCCGTCGGTGCAGGCGCGCGATTATTTTTCCGGCGCCTGGGACACCGGCGTGATCGACGGCCGCGCCTATGCGGTGCCGTGGTATGTGGAAACGCGCCTGCCGTTCTATCGCCAAGACCTGCTCAAGCAGGTCGGCATCGCGCGGCCGCCGGCGACCTGGGCGGAATGGAAGACGGCGATGGCGGCGATCAAGCGCGAGGTCGGCCCGGATCGTTACGCCGTGCTGTTTCCGCTCAACGAGCCCGAGCCGTTGCTCAACCTCGGCATCCAGTCGCCCGACCCGCTGCTGCGCGAGGACGGCCGCTACGGCAACTTCCGCAGCCCCGGCTTCAAGCGCGCACTGAGTTTCTATCGCGAGGTCTTCGACCAACGTTGGGCGCCGTTGGCGAGCAATACCCAGATCGCCAACGTCTGGAACGAATTCGGCCGCGGCTATTTCAGTTTCTACGTCAACGGCCCCTGGAACATCGCCGAGTTCAAGCGGCGCCTGCCGGCCGATCTGCAAGCGACCTGGATGACCATGCCATTGCCGGGCGAGCACGGCCCCGGCGCCTCGGTCGCCGGCGGCGCGAGCTTCGTCCTGTTCCGCAGTTCGCAACACCAGGATGCGGCCTGGAAGCTGATCGCCTATCTGTCCGAACCCGAGGTGCAGGTGCGTTTCCATGGCCTCAGCGGCAACCTGCCGCCGCGTCGCGCGGCCTGGGACGCACCGGTGCTGGCCAACGACGTCTATGCACGCGCGTTCCGCGATCAGCTTGAACGTGCGCGGCCGACGCCGAAGGTGCCGGAGTGGGAGCGTATCGCCATGGAGATCAAGCTGGTCGGCGAGCAGCTCGCCAACGGCCGCCTGAGCGTGGACGAAGCCGCCGCCGAACTGGACCGGCGCGCCGATCGCATTCTCGAGAAACGGCGCTGGATGCTCGATCGGCAGGCCGCGGCCAAGCCGAGCGGCCAGAGCGGCGCGGTGAAGTCCGCGAGCGCGGCCGGAGCGTCGCCATGAAGCCCGCCACCGCCGGCAGGGTGTTCGCCGCGCCCGCGCTGAGCGTGATCGGGCTGTTCTTCGGCCTGCCGGTGCTGGCCGCGTTGCTGCTGAGCCTGACCGACTTCGATATTTATTCATTGGCGCATATCGACAACCTGCGCTTCGTCGCTTTCGACAACTACCTCAATCTGCTGGGTAACCCGCTGTTCTGGAGTGCGCTCGGCAACACCTTGTACTTCGTCGTGGTCGGCGTGCCGTTGTCGATCGCGGTCTCGCTGGGTGCGGCCATGCTGCTGCATTCCAAGCTCGGTCTGTTCAAGCCGTTCTTTCGCACCGCGTTCTTCGCCCCGGTGGTGACCACGGTGGTGGCGGTGGCGGTGATCTGGCGTTATCTGTTCCACACCCGCTATGGCCTGGTGAACTGGGTGTTGTCGTGGGTCGGCATCGACCCGGTCGACTGGCTCGGCGACCCGCATTGGGCGATGCCGACGATCATCCTGTTCGCGGTATGGAAGAACTTCGGCTACAACATGATCATCTTCCTGGCCGGGTTGCAGGCGATTCCGGAAGACCTGTACGAGGCCGCGCGCATCGACGGTGCCAGCCCGGCGCGACAGTTCCGCTACATCACCTTGCCGATCCTGGGGCCGGTGCTGTTGATGGTCAGCATCCTGACCCTGGCCGGTTACTTCCAATTGTTCGCCGAGCCCTACGTCATCACCCAGGGCGGGCCGCTGCAGAGCACGGTCAGCGTGCTGTACCTGATGTACGAAGAAGGCTTCAAGTGGTGGAACCTCGGCAATGCCTCGGCGGTGGCCTTCCTGTTGTTCGTGCTGATGACGGCCGTGACCAGCGGCCTGATGTGGATCGCGCGCCGCAAGGGGGTCGAATGAACGACTCGGGCATGAGTCCGCGCCTGGCCAAGGCGATCGTCAACGGTCTGCTGATCGGCCTGGCGGTGTTGAGCCTGGCGCCGCTGCTGTGGATGTTCGCGGTGTCGCTGATGCAACCCGGCGAAGCCAGCGCGTTTCCGCCGCCGCTGTGGTCCTCGTCGCCGAGCCTGCACAACTACCATGAGTTGTTTTCGCGCATGGGCATGGGCCGTTACCTGTTCAACAGTTTCCTGGTCTCGACCCTGGTCACCGTGATCGCGGTGTTGCTCAACACCCTGGCCGGCTATGCCTTCGCCAAGCTCGCCTTTCCCGGGCGCGAACGGGTGTTCCGCCTGTTGCTCGCCGCGCTGGTGATCCCGGCGCAGGTCTCGATGATGCCGTTGTTCCTGATGCTCAAGCAGCTCGGCCTGATCAACAGCTATGCCGGCGCGGTGGTACCGGGCATGGCCGGCATCTTCGGCATCTTCCTGGTGCGCCAGTACGCGCGCTCGATTCCCGACGAGCTGCTGGAAGCGCCGCGCATCGACGGCGCCGGCGAGCTGAGGATCTTCTTCCAGATCGTATTGCCGGCCTTGCGGCCGATCCTGGTGACCTTGGCGATCTTCAGTTTCCTCGGCGCCTGGAACGATTTCATGTGGCCCCTGATCGTACTCAGCGACGAGAACCTGCAGACCCTGCCGGTCGCACTGGCATCGCTGTCGCGCGAGCACGTGCAGGACAACGAGATGATGATGGCCGGCTCGGTCGTGACCGTGGTGCCGGTGCTGCTGCTGTTCCTGGTGCTGCAGCGTTACTACCTGCAAGGCCTGCTGGTCGGCAGCGTCAAGGGTTAGAACCGTCCCGCCGCGCGCCTGCGCGGCGCCAAGAGGTGGAACGAATGTCGGAACCCAAGCAATCCGTCGCGCTGACTGCGCGCTCGCCTGTCGGCAAGACTGTCGCGCAGGCGTTCGCGCTGTGCCTCGCCCTGGTTTCGGCACCGTTGTTCGCCCAGGAAAAACCGCGTCTGCTCGACAGCTTCGAGTCCGCGGCGCCGTGGGCCGTGGTCGCGTCCAATCAAGTCAGCGCGAAGCTGCGGCCGGTGGCGGGCGCGAAGGGCCGGGGCCTGTGCCTGGATTACGATTTCAACGGCGTGTCCGGCTACGCCGGCTTGCAGCGTGAGCTGCCGCTGGAGTATCCGGACGACTATCGTTTCGCGTTCCAGTTGCGCGGCGATTCGCCGCACAACGATCTGCAGTTCAAGCTGGTCGACGCCAGCGGCGACAACGTCTGGTGGGTCAACAAGCCCAAGTACGCGTATCCCGAGCAATGGACGCCGGTGGTCTACAAGCAGCGTCACATCAGCCGCGCCTGGGGCCCTGCGCCCGATCCGACCCTGCGCAAGAGCGCCAAGCTCGAATTCACCGTCTACAACAGCGTCGGCGGCAAGGGCTCGGTCTGTTTCGACGAGCTGAGTTTTCAGGCCGTGCCGAAGGACCCCGGCGGTCCGCTGACCGGGACGGTCTCAGCCACGTCGAACGCCGAAGGCAGCCGCGCCGAATACGCGGCCGATGGCGACCCCGCCACCGCATGGCGCGCCGGTTTCGAGAAGGGTACGGCGCCGAACCTGACCCTCGACCTGGGCCGCGTGCGCGAATTCGGTGGTGCGATCCTGCAATGGGCACCGGACGAGCATGCCTCCCGCTATCGCATCGAGCTGTCCAAGGACGGCAAGCATTGGGACAAGCTGAGGTTGATCGAACGCGGCGACGGCGGCAGCGATTTCATCCCGCTGCCGGAGGCCGAGGCGCGTTATCTGCGGCTGCTGCTGGAGCAGGGGCCGGGGCCGGGTTTCGCCTTGGCCGAATTGAACGTGCAGCCGTTGGCGTTCGCCGCCACGCCGAACGATTTCATCAAGGAACTCGCCTTGCGTGCGCCGCGCGGCGACTACCCGCGCGGCTTCAGCGGCGAGCAGCCGTACTGGACCGTGCTCGGCACCGACGGCGGCACTTCGCACGGCCTGATCGGCGAAGACGGTGCGGTCGAAGCCTTCAAGGGCGGCTACAGCGTCGAGCCCTTGTTGTTGATGGACGACGGGGCATCGCTCGTCTCCGATCGAGGGGCGCTGAAAACCTGGGCCGACGTCGAGGTCGGCCAGAGCCTGCAGGACGGTTATCTGCCGATCCCGAGCGTGCGCTGGGACGCCGGCGATCTGCAGCTCGACGTCACTGCGTTCGCGCCGCTGCTCGAAGACCGCGACCTGAGCGTCGCCCGCTACCGGCTCAGCAATACCTCGAAGCAGCCGCGCAGCGCGACCCTGGCGTTGGCGATCCGGCCGTTCCAGGTCAATCCGCCGACCCAGTTCCTCAGCACCACCGGCGGCGTCAGCGGTATCCACCGCATCGAGATCGATGCGAAGGCGGGTACGGTGAAACTCGACAGCCGCCCCAGCGTGCGCTCGTTGACGCCGGTGGGTTCGGCCTTCGCCATGCCGTTCCAGGACGGCGATGTGGTTCGCCGTTTGCGCGCGTCGACGGCTCGCACGGGCGAGAGCGAGGCGTTCGACCTCAATGGGCTCGCTTCGGCGGCGCTGTTGTACCCGATGCGGCTGGCGCCGGGCGAAAGTCGCGAAGTGGCCTTGTATCTGCCGCAGGACGGGGCGGCTCCGCCGTCCGCCGACCCGGCGCAGGCCGCGCAGTGGCAACAGGCGACCGCGGCGCAATGGCGCGACAAACTCGACCGGGTCAAGTTGCGCGTGCCGGCGCAAGGCCAGCACGTCGTCGACACCTTGCGCACCGGCCTGGCGCATATGTTGATCAGCCGGGTCGGGCCGCGCCTGCAGCCCGGCACGCGATCGTACGCGCGCGCCTGGATCCGCGACGGCGCCATGATCGGCGAGGGCCTGCTGCGCATGGGGCGCGAGGACGTCGCCGAGGATTTCCTGCGCTGGTATGCGCCGTATCAGTTCGACAACGGCAAGGTGCCTTGTTGCGTCGACGACCGCGGCAGCGACCCGGTGCCGGAAAACGACAGCCACGGCGAGTTGATCTTCACCGTCGCCGAGGTCTATCGCTACACCCGCGACAAGGCCTTGCTCGAATCGATGTGGCCGCATGTCGAAAAAGCCGTGGCGTACATGGACGAGCTGCGCCTGAGCGAACGCACGCCGGCCAATCGTGCGCTCAATCCGGCGTTCTACGGAATGATGCCGGCTTCGATCAGCCACGAAGGCTATTCGGCCAAGCCGATGCATTCGTACTGGGATAATTTCTGGGCCTTGCGCGGCTACAAGGACGCGGTCGAGATCGCGCAATGGCTCGGCCGCGACATCGAGGCGGAAGCTTTTGCCGCATCGCGCGACCAGTTCCGCGGGGATCTTTATGCTTCGCTCGAAGCGGCGACCGGCGCGCACAAGATCGATTACCTGCCCGGTGCGGCCGAACTCGGCGATTTCGATGCCACTTCGACCACCATCGCGCTGGCGCCCGGCGGCGAACAGGGCTTGTTGCCCGAAGCGCTGTTGCACAACACCTTCGAGCGTTACTGGAAAGAGTTCGTCGATCGCCGCGACGGCCGCCGCGAATGGAAGGACTACACGCCGTACGAACTGCGCACGATCGGCAGCTTCGTGCGCCTGGGCTGGCGCGACCGCGCCCACGAGGCGCTGGAATTCTTCTTCAAGGATCAGCAACCGCGCGCCTGGAACCAGTGGGCGGAAGTGGTCTCGCGTACGCCGCGCAAACCCTTCTTCGTCGGCGACCTGCCGCACGCCTGGGTCGAGTCGGACTATGTGCGCTCGGCGCTGGATCTGTTCGCCTACACTCGCGATGTCGATCAGGCGTTGGTGATCGCGGCCGGCATTCCCGCCGGATGGCTGGTCGGCGAGGGCGTAAGCGTGGACGGCCTGCGCACGCCTTACGGTGCGCTGGGCTATCGCTTCAAGCGCGAAGGCCGGCAGGCGAAGCTGCAGGTCGCCGCCGGCATCGACATGCCGCCGGGCGGGTTGATCCTGTCTTGGCCGTTCGCCGGCGCACCCGGCAAGACCGTGGTCGATGGACAAGTGAAGGCGTGGCGGCAAGGCGAGCTGAAGATCGAGCGCGTGCCGGCGACGGTGAGTATGGCGATCGAGGAGTAGGAGCGGCGCGAGCCGCGACCGCGGGGTTTCATGTTGGCGGCGCGGCTAGATGCAAGCTCGCGGTCGCGACTTGGGTCGCTCCTACCCAGGAGCAAGGGCCGCCTTCAGTCGAGCAGGAGGTAAGGAGCAAGAGCAGCGTCCCATCGGGATTTCCTCTAGTCGCGAGTCGCGACCGCGAACCTGCGTCGAGTTGCGCGGCCAACATGAAACCCCGCGGTCGCGACTTGCGTCGCTCCTACCCTGAGAAGCTCAGGGGTACCAGTGCACTTCGAGCGGGGTCGCGCCATCCAGGCCGATCAGCACCGGCCAGCGCTGCACGTCGCCGCTGGCGAGCGCCTGTTGGAAAACCTCGCGCTTGGCCTTGCCCTGGATCAGCAGGAAGCGCGATTGCGCCTGGGCCAGGCCGCTCGGCGTCAGGCTGATGCGTTTGCTCCACTGGCGCGCGCCGGGGCTGCCGCTGGCATCGACCACGACATAGGCCAGGCGCGCGCTCAGGCTGCGCTGCAGATCCGCGGTGTCGGGAAACAGCGAGGCGGTGTGGCCGTCCTCGCCCATGCCGAGCACCACCGCAGTAGGCGGTTGCAGAGCATGGGCGTTGGCGAACGCGGCCGACTCCTGGATGCTGCGGCCGGGCCGGGTCAGCGCTTCGAAGCGCGCCGCGGCGGCGTTGTCGCGCAGAAGGTGCTGGCGGACCAGCCATGCGTTGCTGTCGGGGTCCTCGGGTTGCAACCAGCGCTCGTCGACCAGGGCGACGTCGACCCGGCTCCAATCGAGCGGAGCGCGGGCAAGGGCCCGGTACACCGGCGCCGGGGTGGTGCCGCCCGACAGCAGCAGGCGTGCGCGCGGCCGTCGCGACAGGTCGCGGCGCAGCTCGGCGGCGATCGTCACCGCGCAGGACCAGGTCCAGGTATCGACGCTGCGGTGTTCGTGCCACCGGTAGGGCACGGTGTCCGGTTCGGCGGGGTCGTGCGGAACGGGCGAGGGAGCGTCGAGCATGGCGACGATTCTGGCACGTCACACTTTAAGACGGCGTGCTCGGCGAGGCCGCTGGGCGACCGACGATGCAGACCGGGGTAGGGGCGGCGTAGCCAAGGGATTTCCCTGCGGCCGCAAGCCGCGAGCGTGGCCGCGCCGGTAGCTGCGCGGCGCGCTTGCAAGCCCGCGGTCGCGGCTTGCGCCGCTCCTACCCTGGAATGTGCTCGATCAGGCCGCGTCGGTGCGGTCAGCTGCCGGAACGAACTGCGCCGCCAGCGCCGCGGCGCCGAGCAGGCCCGGCTGCGGGTGGGTCACCGCCAGGGTCGGCACCCGCGCCATGGTCGGCGAGAACCGGCCCTTGTGCTCGAAGCGTTGGCGGAAGCCGGAATGGGCCAGCCACGGCATCAGCTTCGGCACCAGGCCGCCGGGCAGGAACACGCCGTCCCAGGCGCCGAGGGTCAGCACTAGGTCGCCGGCGGCGGCGCCGAACACTGCGCAGAACACGTCGATGGCGCGCAGGCAGCGCACGTCGCCTTCGCGGGCCATCGCGGTGATGTCCTGCGGCTGCAGCGGGCCGGGGTCTTCGCCGGCGATCTGGCTGAGTGCGCGGTGCAGGTTGACCAGGCCGCTGCCGCTCAGCAGGCGTTCGTTGGAGACCCGGCCGAACTCGCCCGACAGGCGTTGCAGCACTTCGATCTCTTCCGGCGTGCCGGGGGCGAAACTGACGTGGCCGCCTTCGGTCTGCAGCGGGTAATAGCGGCCGTCGCGACGCAGCAGCGCGCCGACGCCGAGGCCGGTGCCGGCGCCGATGATGGCGTAGGTGCGGTCGCCGGGTTCGTTCCAGCCGCGCCAGGCGACGCCGCCGATCGGCACCACGTCGACCGGTTGCAGCAGCGACACCGCCATCGCCTGGGCGGCGAAGTCGTTGACCAGATCGATGCGTTGCAGGCCGAGGGCGATGCGGGTGCGCTCGGCCGAGATCACCCAGGGGTGGTTGGTGATGCGCGCCTCGTCGCCGTCGACGCGCCCGGCGACGGCGAACACGCCATGGCTCGGGGTGGCGCCGGTGCGGTCGAGGTAATGCCGCGCAGCGTCGGCCAGCGACGGAAAGTCGGCGACCGCGAAGATCTGCACGCTGTCCGGCCGCAACTGCGGCGCGGCGCGATCGGGCAGGGCGAGGGCGAAGCGGGCGTTGGTGCCGCCGATATCCGCGAGCAGGGCGCCGCTCATGCCTGGCCTCCACGATGACCGTTGACCGGGGGCAGGAAGGCCTCGGCTTCGGCCGGCCCCCAGGAGCCGGCCGGGTATTCGACGATGGGTTGCGCGGTCTGGGTCCAGGCGCGTTCGATGCTGTCGATCCACTGCCAGGCCGATTCGACTTCGTCGTCGCGCACGAACAGGGTCTGGTTGCCGCGCAACGCGTCCACCAGCAGGCGCTCGTAGGCGATGCGACGCTGTGGCGAGGACGAGGCCTGCAGATCCAGCGACATCGGCCGCAGTTCCAGCGCGCCCCATTCCGGCGCGGCCAGGCTGCCCATCAAGCCGAGCTCGATGGTTTCGTCGGGCTGCAGGCGCATGCGCAGGTGATTGGGGCGTTCGCGGCCGCGGCGCGGGCGTTCGAACAGCCAATGCGCGACCGGCCGGAACGACACCACCACTTCGGTCGCGCGTTCGGCCAGGCGCTTGCCGGTGACCAGGCGAAACGGCACGCCGGCCCAGCGCCAATTGTCGATCCAGGTCTGCACCGCGACGAACGTCTCGACCGGCGCATCGTGGACGAAGCCCTTGACCGCGCGGCCCTCGACCACGCCGGCGCCGTAGCGGCCGCGCACAGTGTTCGTGGCGACATCGGCCTCGGTCATCGGCCGCAAGGCGCGCAGCACCTTGCGCTTCTCGTCGCGGATGCTGTCGGCGTCGAGCGCCGACGGCGGCTCCATCGCGATCAGCGCCAGCAACTGCAGCATGTGGTTCTGGACCATGTCGCGCAGCGCGCCGTAATTGGCGTAATAGCCTTCGCGGCCGTCGACGCCGGCGGTCTCGCCGACGAAGATGTCGACCGATTCGATCCAGCGGTGTTGCCACACCGCCTCCAGCAGGGTGTTGCCGAAGCGCAGCGCCAGCAGGTTCTGCACCGCGGCCTTGCCGAGGTAATGGTCGATGCGGAAGATCCGGCTTTCGTCGAGGCAGGCGCGCAGCGCGGCATTGATGGCGCGCGCCGAAATCAGGTCGCGGCCGATCGGTTTTTCCAGGACCAGGCGCGATTCGCCTTCGAGCAGGCCGGCCGCCTTCAAGCCTTGGGCCACGGGTACGAACAAATCCGGCGGCGTCGCCAGATAGCTCACGCTCGGTCGGTCGGCATAGCCGGCCAGGGCTTCGGCGATCGCGGCCTCGTCGCTCAGGTCGACCGAGACATAGGCGATCCGGCTCAGCAATTGTTCGACCACCGCCGGGTCGTCGGCGACCTCATTGGCCATGCGTTCGCGCAACCAGGCGCGAAACTCGTCGTCGCTCAGGGCCTGGCGGCCGACCGCGACGATGCGGAATTCGGCCGACAGCAGGCGGTCGCGCCACAGGTGGACCAGCGACGGAAACAGATAGCGCTGGGAGAGATCGCCGGTGGCGCCGAACAGCAGCAGGGTGTCGTGCATGGAACCCGCAAACCAAGATTGAGGGGGAAGCCGGGCGAACGCCGCCGGGGCGTTCTTCGAGTCGTCGCGATCGACGATCCCGGCCGGGGTCCAAGCATATCGCCGCTTGAGCGCCCGGCGGCAATATTCGACGCCGCAGGGTGACGATGCTGCGCGCGGCACATGGAAACATCGCGCCGCGCTTGCTTGCGTTTGCCGTCCCCGCCGCGGCGGGAACGAGCAGCAGGCGTTATGCCGCGACCGCAGCCCGGGCCGCGGCGTGCGGCCGGTCTCAGTACGGCAGCGGTTCGCCGAGGTGAGTGCCGTTGCTCGCGATCACCTTGGAATACCAGCGTGCACTGTCCTTCGGCGTACGCTCCTGGGTGCCGTAGTTCACGTGCACGACGCCGAAACGCTTGGAGTAGCCCAGCGACCATTCCAGGTTGTCGAGCAACGACCACACCATGTAGCCGCGGATGTCGCAGCCGGCCTGGATGGCGTCGTGGATCGCGCCGATGTGCTTTTGCAGATAGTCCATGCGCAGCGGGTCGCGCACCCGGCGCTCGCCGCTGGCATCGGGCTCGGCCACCGGCGGATCGAAGAAGGCCGCGCCGTTCTCGGTGATGTACATCGGGATGTCGCCGTAGCGCTGCTTGACCCAGGTCAGGGTGTCGGTGAGGCCCTGCGGGAACACTTCCCAGCCGGTCTCGGTGTAGGTGCCGAGCGGCTGGCGCACCACGCCGGTGTTGAGCGGATAGCTCTCGGCGGCCTTGGTGACGCTGCGGGTGTAGTAGTTGACGCCGATGAAGTCGAGCTTCTGCTGGATCAGCTCGAAGTCGGCCTGCGGCCATTCCGGCCAGGCCTCGCCGAAGATCTCGCGCAGCTCCGGCGGGTAGCTGCCGAGCAGGGCAGGATCGAGGTATTGCTCGTTCATGTAGGCGTGGGCGCGCTCGACCGCGGCAGCGTCTTCGGCCGAATCGGTGGCGGCGTACTTGGGCTCGATGTTCACCACCAGGCCGATCTCGTGCTTGCCCTCGGCGCGATAAGCCTGGACCGCGGCGCCGTGCGCGCGCATCAGGTTGTGCGAGGCGATCGGCGCTTCGAAGCGGCTGCGGTGGCCCGGCGCGAGCGCGCCGTGCAGGTAGCCGCCGTCGGTGATCACCCAGGGTTCGTTGAGGGTCACCCACTTCTTGACCCGGCCGTCGAGGGCGCGGTATATGACCCGGCCGTACTCGGCGAACCAGTCGGCGCAGTCGCGATTGAGCCAGCCGCCGCGGTCGTCGAGCGCAGCCGGCATGTCCCAGTGGTACAAGGTCAGCAGTGGTTCGATACCGTTGGCGAGCAACTCATCGACCAGGCGCGAATAGAAATCCAGGCCGGCCTGGTTCACCCGGCCGGTGCCCTCGGGCAGGATGCGCGACCAGGACACGCTGAAACGGTAAGCCTGCAGGCCCAGTTCGCGCATCAGCTTGACGTCGTCCTTCCAGCGCCGGTAATGGTCGCAGGCCACATCGCCGGTGTCGCCGTTGAGGGTCATGCCGGGGGTGTGGGCGAAGCGGGTCCAGATGCTCGGACCGGCGCCGTCGGCCATCGGCGAACCTTCGATCTGGTGGGCGGCGGTGGCCGCGCCCCACAGGAAACCCTCGGGAAAACGACGTTCGGACGTGGGGCGGACAGAAGCAACAGCGCGGGAATCGGTCATTCGTCGTGGCCTCCGGAGCCAATCGGACGTGCATGAAAACGGTTACATGGCAGAATAGCCCAGGGCGAGGACAAATGCATCGCTCCGGTCGCATTGTCGGGAGAATTCATGGCCAAGGTCACGCTGGATCGTCTGCGCAAGGTTTATCCGAACGGTTACGTCGGCGTCGCCGATGCCAGTTTCGAGATCGAGGACGGTGAATTATTGGTGCTGGTCGGCCCGTCGGGCTGCGGCAAGTCGACCCTGTTGCGGATGGTCGCGGGGCTGGAAACGATCAGCTCGGGCGATCTGAGCATCGGCGAGCGTCGGGTCAACGACATGCCGCCGAAGGACCGCGACATCGCCATGGTGTTCCAGAGCTATGCCCTGTATCCGCACATGACCGTGGCCGACAACCTCGGCTTCGGGCTCAAGCTGCGCGGCATGGGCAAGGCCGAGATCGCCGAGCGCGTCGGCGCGGCGGCGGCGATGCTGGAGTTGGAGCCGTTGCTGCAGCGCAAGCCGGCGGCATTGTCGGGCGGGCAACGCCAGCGCGTCGCCCTGGGCCGGGCCCTGGTGCGGCAACCGCAGGTGTTCTTGCTCGACGAACCGCTGTCGAATCTCGACGCGAAACTGCGCATGGGCATGCGCGTGGAAATCGCGCGCCTGCACCGCCAACTCGGCACTACCATGATCTACGTCACCCACGACCAGATCGAAGCGATGACCCTGGGGCAGCGCATCGTGGTGATGAAGGACGGCAAGATCCAGCAGATCGACACGCCGATGGCGCTGTACAACCGGCCGATCAACCTGTTCGTCGCGACCTTCCTCGGCAGCCCCAAGATGAACATCCTGTGGGGCCAGGTCGATGAGCGCGACGGCGGTCTGTTCCTGCGCATCGGCGAGGGCGTCGAACTGAGCCTGCGCCCCGATGCCGACACCCGCGACAAGGTGCGCGCCTATATCGGGCGCGAACTGACGGTCGGTCTGCGTCCTGAGGACATGCACCTGGCCGAGGCGGCCCCCGACACCCTGGCGGCCCAGGTCGAAGTGGTCGAACCGGTCGGCAACGAGGCCTTCCTCAATCTCGGTTGCGGCGGCTGCGATCTGGTCGTGCGCCTGCCGCCGTACAACCTGCCGCGCGCCGGCGACACCGTGCATCTGTCCTACGTCGCCGAGCGCATGCATTTCTTCGATCGCGAAAGCGAGCTGCGCCTGTGATCGATGGCGCAAGGCTCTGAATGCAGGTAGGGCGCGCGCATTCGGCGCGCCCGCGTTGCGCCGCACTTGAGTCCGACGATGCAGTGAGGGCACACTGCCACGCTGCGCCGGGGGACACGGCGACGGGTCGCCCGGTCCGTACGGTGGGCGCAGATCGTAGCGAGTGCTAACGTGGCCCGGCCCCGAGCGGCGCCGGCCGCGATGCCGCATCGCATTCGCCGCTCCATGATCCATGCGCTACACGATCCATGCGTCATTCCAGGTTCGCAGCCTGGCGTTGTCCGACCTCGCGTCGGCCGAAGCCTCGCAGCATTTCGCGCGCCGTCTGCGGCGCGCTCCGTTTCGCCATTCGACCTTCATGACCGACGACAACGATATCGACCTCACCTTCGCCCGCCTGGTCGAAGCGGCCAGGCACCAGGACGGCGCCGCCTTCAAGGCGGCGACCCAAGACTATGCCCAGTCCGCCGAGGGCCAGGCCTGGCTGCAAAGCGGTCACGACCGCTACCAACAGATCAAGGCGAACCTCGAAGCGCGAGCGCAAGCCGCGCAGCCGGCTGGCGGCCCGGCGAACCCGGCGTCGACCGGTGGCGGCCCCGGTTCCGGGCCTGCTGCCGGCCCATAACCTCAAAGGAGAAGCATCGTGCAGGACGCGCAAGACCTGAAACGATTGGCCGCCGATCTGGCGGTGTTTGCCCAACATCTGCAAGACCAGAGCGAACGTGCGGTGCAGCACGTGGACCGCAGCGCCGAGGAACTGCACCGCGCCGCCGAGGGCATGGGCGCCGGCGCCCAGCAGCTGGCGCAGCAGATCGTGCACGCCGTGCAGGCGCAGGCCCAGGAAGCGGTCGGCCGCGGCGCCGAGCTGGCCTTCGGCGCGATCGGCACGCAACTGCGCGACAGCGCCGACGTCGCCACGCGCGCCGCGCAGGCGCTGGACGACCAGCGCAAGAAGCTCGAACGCGCGCAGCAGAACCTGATCTACAAGAGCGCCGTGGCCTTGCTGATCGGCTCGCTGCTGGCGGTCGGCGGCAGTTGGTACTTCGCCCGCAAGTCATTGCGCCTGATCGAACGCGCCGAGTTCGGCGCGGAAATTCTCGATGCGACCAAGGCCGGCACCTTGACCCGTTGCGACGGCAAGCTGTGCGCGCGCGCCGGCAAGCGCTTCGGCGCCAAGGGCGAGTACGTGTTGATCGAATGACCTGCTGTTCGAATGATGCGCTGATGGAACGACCGGCGCCGGCTTGGCCGGCATCGTGCATCGGCGAAGCATCAGACCACTGCGGTCTGACGCTCCGCCAGACGTTCGGCCAGGCCCGACTGGCGCTTGAGCAAGGCGATCGCGAGCAACAGCATCGCCATCGGCAGCAGCGACAGATAGAACGCGGTGCCGCCGCCGATGCGGGCGAACAACTGGCCGGTGATGAACGAGCCGGTGGTGCCGCCGAGCGCCGAGAACACCACGATCAAACCGGTCATCGCCGCGTGCCGCGACTTCGGCAGCGAGCTCAACACCACCGAATTGATCGCCGGATAGATCGGCGCCATGAACAGCCCGATCAGTGGGAACACATAGGCCGCCAGGGGCGCGTGCGCCCAGCTCATCGCCGGGTCGGGCTGCAGATTTCTCGCCAGCGGCAGGGCCAGCAGCACCAAGGCCGCCATCGCCAGCACGCAAACCATCAACAGCCAATGCCAGGGCACCCGGCGCAGGGCCACGCCGGCGGCGAGCCGGCCGAGCGCCAGCGACACCGCGAAGATGCTCGCCGCCTGCACGCTCATCGTGGTCGGCAGGTGCAGGATTTCGCGATTGAAGGTCGGCAGCCAGGTGCCGACGCTTTGTTCGATCAATACGTACAGAAAGGCCGAAACCAGGAACACCGCGACCAGCGGCTGGGCGACTAGGCGGAACATGTCGAGAAACGAATCGCCGACGGCGTGGCCGTCGCTGGCGGCACGCTCGTCCATGTTCGAGGTCGCGAGCAGGATCAGGATCGCCGTAGAGATCGCCGCGAGCAGCCAATACACCCGCAGCCAGACCGGGTCGCCGGGCGATTGCGGGTCGATGAACCAGGCGAAGATCCAGTAACCGGCGAGCACACCGACCATGAACCAGCCTTCGATAGTGCTGGTCAGGCTGGCGTGCGTCTGTTTGTCTTCGGTAAGCAGGCCGATCGAGGAATACACCGACACCTTGACCAGGGCGAAGGACACGCCGGTGGCGACGAACAGCAGCTTGGTCATCCAGAACGAGGCCAGCAGCGGCATCAGCAGGCAGGCCGCGC
Organism: Lysobacter sp. CA196; assembly: GCF_052078695.1. Taxonomy (NCBI): domain Bacteria; kingdom Pseudomonadati; phylum Pseudomonadota; class Gammaproteobacteria; order Lysobacterales; family Lysobacteraceae; genus Lysobacter; species Lysobacter sp. CA196. Next base: position 49,182 of record NZ_JBQJIN010000032.1, read on the forward strand.
CGACCAGGCCCAGGCCGAGCATCATCGCGCGGCGGTAGCCCAGGCGCGGCATCAGCGAAGCGGTCAGGAACGAGACGATGGCGATCGGCAGGTCCTTGAAGGCTTCCAGGATGCTGGCGTCGCCCTTGCTGACGCCGAAGCCCTGGATCGACTGCAGGATCACCGTGCCGACGCTGTTGAGCAAGATCCCGAACACCATGTAGGTGAGGATCATCGCCAGGATCATGCGGCCTCGGTTCATGCGGGCGGAGCTCCGGTGAGCGCTCCGGCGCGGCGCCGGAGAGCGGATAAGCGGTCCGGCGCGAGGCCGGGCCAGGAGATAAAAGACCGTTCGCGACGGTTTGCCAAGTGCGGACGCCGGAGAGAGGGGGCGACGGCCGCTGCCGGAAGGGGCCGGCGCGAACGGTGAGGTAAGGGGCAGCAGGGGGCGGTATGACCGCTCCGAGTCAGGGACGGCAGGAGCGGCGCGACCGCCGCGAGTAAAGGAAAGCGAGGGCGCTATCACCGCCCCGGTGCGAACTCCGCGCCGCCGCCCAGCGGCGACGCGGAGCATGGATCACCAGCGGTAGGCGGCCGAGAACAGGTAGGAACGGCCCGCGATCGGACGGCCCATGAACACGCCGCCGGTGGCCGCGCCGGGCACGCGCACGTTGCCTTCGGTGAGGCCGAGTTCGTTGGTGACGTTGCTGCCGGTGAGGGCGAACTCCCAGTTTTCGCCGACGTGCATGTTCGCGCCGACATCGAGCGTGTGGTACGAGGGCAGCTTCTGGGTGTTGGCCAGGTCGGCGTAGCGGTCGCCGATGCGCGAATAGGTCGCGAACACCTTCAGGTCGCCGAACGGCAGGTTCCAGAAATAGCTCGGGGTGAAACGGAACTGCTGCTTAGGCTGGCGCATCACCTGGTTGCCGGTGAACTCGCGGTAGTTCTCGTACTTGGCGTCGAGCCAGATGCCGGTCAGGGCCAGTTCGAGCCCGCCGACCGGGCGCACCGCCGCTTCCACTTCGACGCCGTAGGCTTGCGAATCGCCGGCGGTGGTGAAGTTGGTGCCGTCGTCGAGGAAGGCCTGGAACGGCGAGTTGGTGAAGCTGTTGTAGAACGCGGTCAGGTACAGGTCGTAGACCGAGTTGCCGGACTTGAAGCCGAGTTCGTACTGGTCGATTTCCTGGGTCTTGGTGTTGCCGTCGCGCAGGTTGTCGAACGCCGGCAGCTTGTAGCCGGAGTTGGCGCGCGCGAACACGCTGGCGCTGTCGTTGAGCTTGTAGTTCAGGCCGAGGGTCCAGGAGAAATGCTTGTCGTCCTGGTCGATGCGGCGCGAGGTCGGCAGCGACACCGAGGTGGCGTTGTCGTAGAGGGTGTTCGGATTGCCGTCCAGGTCGATCGTGGCGGTGTCGTGCACGGTGCCGTCGACTTGCTGCCATTCGTAGCGGATGCCGCCGTCCAGGCGCAGGCGGTCGTTGATCTGCCACTCGTCGGCGAGGAACACCGCGGTGTTCTGGCCGTCGTAGTCGCCGCGCAGCGAGAAGAACGAGGTGCCGGTGAAGCCGTCGCGGGTGACCTGGCGACCGTCGGCGAGGCTGAGGTTGATCCGGCGCGCGTTGTTCTGCGCGGTCAGCAGCATGTTGTTGCCGAGGTACCAGGTGTCCTTGGACGAGTAGCGCGCGTAGTAGACGCCGGCGGTGAGGGTGTTGCCTTCGAACAGGTCGCGGCTGAAGCGCAGGTCGTTGGTGAACGATTCCAGTTCCTTGTCGACCACCCAGAAGCCGGCGGTCAGCACCTGCTGGTTCGGGTCGACCGCGTCGCCGCCGTTGACATAGGTCGCAGTGCCGGCGCTGCCGTAGCCGGCGATGAAGTCGGCCATGGTCTTCGGACTGGCGCCGGTGAACAGGCCGTTGGTCGGCGCGCTGCCGCTGACGTAGTTGACCCGGTCGCTGATGGTCCAGTCGCCGACGTAGAAGTCCATCGAGGCGCCGAACACGTCGAGGTTGATGCCGCGGCCTTCGGCGAGGTCGCGGGTGATGCTCTGGCCGTTCGGCCCGGTCGGCAGGGTCACATGACGGAAGTCGTTGCCGAGCAAAGTGCCGGTCTGTGCGTCCAGGCCCGGGAAGCTCGACAGGCTGCTGCCGTTGTTGCGCGAGAGCAGCGGGATCGGGGTGAAGAAGGCGTTCTTGTCGTTGGTGTGGCGCGCATACACGGTCACCTCGCCGCTGTCCCAACTGTGGGTCAGGGTGGCGCTGAGCTGGCCGCCCTTGTCGGCCGGGAACTGGGTGTCGCGCACGCCGTCGGTGGTGCGGTAGAAGCCGCCGACGCTGTAGTACCAACCTTCGCCGAGCTTGCCGCTGTTGAACAGGTCGACGCGGCGCAGGTTGTCGCTGCCCAGGCCCACGCGCACGCTGCCGGCCGGCTCTTCGCCGCCCTTTTTCTGGATGAAGTTGACCGTCGCGCCGGGCTGGCCGTTGGAGAAGATCGGGCTCGGGCCGCCGCGCAGCACTTCCATGCGCTCGATGGTGTCGTCCATGCGGAACAGGGTCGAGTTCTCGAGGAAGGACAGGGTCGGCGGCGGATACAGCGGCGCGCCGTCCATCTGCACGGTGACGAACGGGGCGTCGCCTTCCGAGGGCATGCCGCGCACGAAAATGTTGGCGCCGGTGCTGCCGCCGGCCGACTCGGCCCAGATGCCCGGTACCACCTTGAGCGCGTCGGCGGTGCTCAGCGGTACCGCTTCCTGGATCTGTTCGAGCGAAGCGGTGGTGATCGAGAAGCTGGCGTCGCGTTTGCGGATGCCCTTGAAGCGCGCGGTGCCGCTGACGATGACCGCGTCGAGGGTGGTCGCCGATTCGCTGCCGCTTTCGGCCTGCGGCGCGGGTGCCGGGGCCGCTGCGGCGGCATCCTGGGCCAGGGCGTAGCCCGGCGCCAGGGCGGCGGCGATCGCCGCGGACAGTGCGAAACGCATCAGTTGGCGTTGCTTGGTAGACGTGTGCTGCATCGTGTTCTCCCCACTCATCTTGTATTGGTTATGCAAACGGATCGGTCGGTGGTGGTATCCCCGCCGCGGCAGTGCATGCCGCGCGCGGTCAGGGCAAAACGAAAGCATCCAGGTCGAAGGAAGCGATATCCGGCAGGCAGGCATCGGCGCGCGCCAAAGCGAGCGCATCGCCGATACCGACCGCGGCCATCCCGGCCGACTTGATCGAGACCACGCCGGCGGCGGCGTCTTCCAGGCCGATGCAGTGCGACGGCGGCACGCCCAGTGCGGCGGCGACGGTCAGGAAGATTTCCGGGTCGGGCTTGGCGCGGGCGATGCGCGCCGAGTCGGCGATATAGTCGAAGCGGTCGGCGATACCCAACCGTTGCAGCAGCGCGCCGGCGTTGCGGCTGGCCGAGGCCAGGCCGAGCTTGAGGCCGCGCGCGCGCGCCTGTTCGAGCAGGCGTTCGACCCCGGCGAACAAGTCCTTCGGCGTGACCTCCTGGATCGCCTCGACGTAGTAGGCGTTCTTGCGTTCGGCCAGGGCGAGCTTTTCGTCGCGGCCGAGCACACGTCCGGCGTGACGCAGGATGATGTCGAGCGAGGCCATGCGGTCGACGCCCTTGAGCAGTTCGTTGACTTGCTCGTCGAACGGCAACCCTTCCTCGTCGGCCATGCGCTTCCAGGCGCGGTAATGGGTCTGGGCGGTGTCGGTGAGTACGCCGTCGAGATCGAAGATCAAGGCGCGGGCCGGACGCGGAAAGGCGAGCGGGGCGGGGCCGCCGGGTGCGGCCAGCGGCACTCGCAGGCTCGTGTCGCGGTCGAGTTCGACCCGGCGGCCTTCGTGTTCGATCGTCAGCGGCGCGCCGTCGAGCAGGCTGTATTCGACGCCATCGCGGGTCGCTCGCAGGCGCAGGCGCCGGCCTTGCCAGCGCAGGCCGAAGCCGTAGCCGTTCCAACCGGCCGGCAGGGTCGGGGCGAAATGCAGCACGCCGTCGATCGCGCGCAGGCCGGCGAAGCCGGAGACCAGGCCGAGCCAGGTGCCGGCCAGAGCGGCCATGTGCACGCCGTGGTCGGTATTGCCGTGCAGGTCGTCGAGATCGACGCGCAGGTTCTCGGCGAAGTACCTCGCCGCTTGTTCGGCATGGCCGACTTCGCTGGCGAGGATGCCGAACACCGAGGCCGACAGGGTCGAGTCGTGGGTGGTCACCGCTTCGTAATAGTCGAAGCTGCGGCGCTTGACCTCGGCGGGAATGCCGTCGCCGGCCAGGACCAGGGCCATGACCACGTCGGCCTGCTTGCAGACCTGGTGGCGGTAGAGCGTGAGTGGATGGAAGTCGAGCAACAAGGGGCGATGCTCGCCCTCGTGCTTCGGAAACGGCCAGCGCGGCTTGTCGAGGAAGGTGTCGTCCTGAGCATAGATGCCGAGGGCCTCGTCGTAATGCAGGAACATGGTCTCGCCGGCGCGGCGCCAAGTGTCGACTTCATGCGCTTCCAGACCCAGCCGCGCCGTCAGTTCCGCGGCCTGTTGCGGGCGCTCGTCGTGCAACTGCTGCCACACCCGCACCGCGCGCAGCAGATGCTGCTGGGCCATGCGGTTGGTGTAGAAATTGTTGTCGACCAGGGCGGTGTACTCGTCCGGGCCGGTAACCTCATGGATGCAGAAGGCGCCGCCGCGGCGCGGATTGAAATGGCCGATCTGCGGCCAGATGCGCGCGGTTTCGAACAGGATCTCGGCGCCGCTTTCGAGCAGGAAATCGACATCGCCGGTGGCATCGAGGTAGAGGCCGACCGCATACGCGACCGCGGCATTGATGTGATAAGCCGCCGAGCCCGAGGGATAGTGCGCCGAGCATTCGCCGCCGGTGATCGTGCGCCAGGGGAACAGGGCGCCGCGCGGATGGTTCATCTCGCGCGCGTGCCGGCGCGCCGGCTCCAGCGCGAGGTAACGCGCATGCAGCATCGCGCGGGCGACTTCCGGCGCGGTGTACACCATCACCGGCAACATGAAGGCTTCGGTGTCCCAGAAATAATGGCCTTCGTAGCCTTCGCCGGTGAGGCCCTTGGCGGCGGTGCCGTTGACGCCGTCGCGGCCGGCCGATTGCAGCAGATGGAACAGGTTGAAGCGCAGCGCCTGTTCGGCGGGCGCATCGCCGTCGATGGAGAGTTCGGCGCCGTCCCAGAATTCAGCGAGGGCAGCGGCCTGTTGCGCGGCCAGGGCATCGAAACCGGCGGCGACGGCGCGTGCGACCGCCTGCGTCGCACGTTCGGCCAATTCGCTGTCTTCGCTGCCGCTGGCGTAGGCGACGAATTTTTCGAGGGTCAGCGAAGCGCCCGGCTGCAGCGTGCCGTCGTAGCGTTGCAGCACGTGTTCGTCGGCGCGTTCGGCCGCGCCGAAATGCAGGCCGCGGTCGAGGCGATGCGCCTGCGCGCAAGCCACGCGTACGTTGCTGTGACGGGTCGATTGCAGGACGTGGGCCGCGTGCTCGTCGGCCTGCGCCGACAGCAGCTTCAGGCCTTCCGACACCGCCACGCCGATGCGCGGGTCGTCGCCCTGTTCGGCGGCCTGGTGGCCGCATTCGATCACCGAGGCCAGGCTCAGCGGGCCGCTGTAATCGATCGATTCGACCCGGTAGCGGATCGCCAGCAGATCGACGCCGGTGCTCGCGCTGTCGAAGAGCAGCACGCGTTCGGCATGGATCTGCAGGGTCTGGCCCTGGGCGGTGCGCAGACGCAGGCGACGGCTGAGGCGGCCGCTGCGCAGATCGAGTTCGCGTTCGAACCCCAGCCACTGCGCGGTATCGATATCGAGGCGTTGCTCGCCCAGCCACACTGCGATGCGCTGGCCGTCGGCGACCGGCAGGCGGGTGTCGGTGCTGCGGGCGAAGCCGGGGAAACGTTCGTGGTAGTGGATCGGGTGCTTTTCGTAGACCGAGGCCAGGAAACTGCCGTCGCTGCCGCCGACCGCTTCCTCGAAACCGCCGCGCACGCCGAGCGAGCCGTTGGCGAGGGCGTACAGGGTTTCGTCGCGGCGGCGCTGGGACGGGTCGAAGCGGTCCTGGCGCAGGCGCCAGGCATCGGCCTCGGGGGAAGCGGGGGGGAGATGCGGTGCGGCTTGGGGCTGAATCACGCGGCGGGGACCTGAGTGCGTCGTTGCCGCGGACCGTAGAGAGGCGTTGTTATCGATGTCAAGTTATCGATAACAATCGACTTCGTTACTGTGCTTCAGTGCCTGTTTTCGGAGGTCGGCAGTCGCATTTCGGGTGCCGCTTAAGCGATTCGAATCAGGGGCTTAAGCGATTGCTGCGGCGCGGCGGAGAGCGCTTGGCATCGAGCCGCCGCATTGGGCTTCGCGTTGCGATGCAACATCGCGCTGCGCATCGCGTCGAAACGCTCAGGTGACGCGCGCCACCAGGTGGGTCGGCAGGATCTCCGACTGCGCCGGACGGCCTTCGATCATCGCCAGGATCTTGCGCGCCAGCGACACGCCGGCGTCGACGAAGTTCTGGTGGATCGAGGTCAGCGGCGGCAGATAGGTCGCGCCCAGCGGGGTGTCGTCGTAGCCGATCACCGAGACGTCCTCCGGCACCCGCCGGCCGCGCTCGATCAAGGCGCGGATCGCGCCGATCGCCAGCAGATCGCTGGCCGCGAACAGGGCGTCGAACTGCGGGTGCCCGTCGAGCAACTGGTGCACCGCCTGGGCGCCGGCGCTGACGGTGAAGTTGGCCACGGTCGGGGTCAGCGGCACGATGCCGTGCTCGGCCAGGGTCTCGACGAAGCCCTCGAGGCGTTCGGCGAATTCGCCGTGGGCGCTGTCGCCGAGAAACACCGGACGGCGCCGGCCCAGGGCCAGGAAGCGCTCGGCGGCGAGCTTGCCGCCGCGGTGGTTGTCGCTGCCGACCACGACCTGGGTCTCGTGGCGGCTGACCGCCCCCCACACCACCATCGGCCGGCCCCAACGCTGCACCTCGTGCATGGCGTCTTCGTGCGCGCCCTGGCCGAGCAGGATCACCCCGTCGGCGGCCTGCACGCTCGGCAGGGCGCCGCCCTGCAGCGAGGTCAGCAGCACGCTGTAGCCGGCCGAGGTCAACTCCTGGCTGATGCCGCCGAGCAGGTCCAGCGGGTAGGAGCCGGACATCTGCCGCTCCACGGTGGGTTTCATCTCGACCACCACCGCCACGGTCATGCTGCGGCGCAGGCGCAGATTGCGCGCGCTGATGTTGAACTGATAGCCCTGTTGCTCGGCCAGTTCCTTGATCTTGGCCCGGGTCTCGGGATTGACCAGCGGGCTGTCGCGCAGGGCGCGCGAGACGGTGATCGCGGAAACGCCGGCCAATTCGGCCAGATCGGCCATGGTCAGGTGTTCGCCGGCCTTGCGGGCCGGATTGGGGTCGCTCGGACGGCTGCTGCGAGAGCTCATGCTGCCGTGTCACTCCCTGTCGTGGCGGCGGGCGAACGCGGGCGATTCGCCGAATCGCCCATGTTTACCATGAACGCGTGGCGGGACGGAGCCCGTCCGGCGCAGCGGCGGGTTTCCGCACCGGCCGCGGGCGCGCCGGCGCCGCGGCCGCCTGAGGCAGCGCTGAAGGCGTTCGCGGCGAGCCTCGCGCTGGCCCGCTATACTCGCGAGGGAGCGCCGTCGAAAGCGGCATCTCTTCCAAGTGATTCAATAACTTGGGTATGTTGTCTCATCCATTTTCACGTTTTCACGGCAGCGCCGCCCGGCGCGCCAGGGACCACACCCGCGCATGCGTCTGTCCACGATCAAGCTGTCCGGTTTCAAGTCCTTCGTCGATCCGACCACGCTGCATCTGCCCACCAACATGACCGGTGTGGTGGGGCCCAACGGCTGCGGCAAGTCGAACATCATCGACGCGGTGCGTTGGGTCATGGGCGAAAGCTCGGCCAGCCGCCTGCGCGGCGATTCGCTGACCGACGTGATCTTCGCCGGCTCCTCGGCGCGCAAGCCGGTCTCGCAGGCGATGGTCGAGCTGATCTTCGACAACTCCGACCACACCATCACCGGCGAATTCGCCGCGTTCAACGAGATCTCGGTCAAGCGCACGGTCAGCCGCGACGGCACCAGCCAGTACTACCTCAACGGCGGCAAATGCCGCCGTCGCGACATCACCGACCTGTTCCTCGGCACCGGCCTGGGGCCGCGCAGCTACTCGATCATCGAGCAGGGCATGATCAGCCAGATCATCGAGGCCAAGCCCGAAGACCTGCGCGTTTATCTCGAAGAAGCCGCCGGCATTTCCAAGTACAAGGAACGGCGCAAGGAAACCGAAACCCGCATCCGCCACACCCGCGAGAACCTCGACCGCCTCAACGACCTGCGCGAGGAAGTCGGCAAGCAACTCGAACATCTGCGCCGCCAGGCCCGCCAGGCCGAGCAGTACCAGGCGATCCAGGCCGAGCGCAAGGTCAAGGACGTGGAGTGGAAGGCGCTGGAATACCGCGCCCTCGACCAGAAACTGCAGAGCCAGCGCGAGCGTTTGTCGCAGCAGGAAACCCGCCTGCAGCAATTGATCGCCGAGCAGCGCGAGGCCGAGCGCGAGCTCGAGACCGGCCGCGTGCGCCGCGAAGAAGCCGCCGAAGCGCTCAACAAGGCGCAGGCCGCAAGCTACGAGGTCGGCGGCGTGCTGGCCCGGGTCGAACAACAGATCCAGCACCAGCGCGAAATGTCCGGGCGCCTGCACAAGGCGCGCGACGAGGCGATGGCGGCGCTGGCCGAGATCGGCGAGCACATCGGCAGCGACCAGTCGCGCCTCGACGTGCTGCTGGCCGCAGTGGCCGACGCCGAGCCGCGCATCGAGACGATGCGCGAGGACGACGAAGCGCGTCAGGACGCGCTGCGCGACGCCGAAACCAGGCTCAACGATTGGCAGCAGCGTTGGGACGCGCACAGCCGCGAACAATCCGAAGCCGCACGCGCCGCCGACGTCGAGCGCACCCGCCTGGAAGGCCTGGACCGCCAGACCCTCGAAGCCGACCGTCGCCGCCAGGCGATGACCGGCGAACGCACCGGCCTCGATGTCGCCGCGCTCGCCGAGGCCTTCGAGCAATTGCAGAGCCAGCACGACCTGCAGAAGGAATCGCTGGAAAGCCTGACCGACGAGCTGGAGACCCGTAAGGGCACGGTCTCGGACCTGCAGGAACAACAACGTTCGACCCAGAACCAACTGGCCGAGGTGCGCAAGCAGGCGCAGACCTCGCGCGGCCGGCTGTCCTCGCTGGAAACCCTGCAGCAGGCCGCGCTCGGCCTGGAGCAGGGCGCTGCGCTGACCTGGCTGCAGGCGCGCGGGCTGGATTCGGCGCAACGCGTCGGCGAAACCCTGACCGTCGAGGCGGGCTGGGAAAACGCGGTCGAAAGCGCGCTCGGCCAACTGATCGAAGGCGTGCTGGTCGAAGCGCCGGAAGCGCTGGTCGATGCGATCGGCGAACTCGGCGAAGGCCGCCTGACCCTGGTCTCGCCTGCGCGCGACGACAGCGTTTACCCGCCGACCTCGCTGGCCTCGAAGGTGCAGGGCCCGGCGGCGATCCGCCGCCTGTTGTCGCGCCTGCACGGCGCCGACGACCTGGCCGCGGCGCGTGCGCTGCAGCCGTCGCTGGGCGCGGAAGAAACCGTGATCACCCGCAACGGCGAGCGCCTCGGCGCCGGCTGGGTGCGGGTGCTGCGCTCCGGCGCGGCCAAGCAGGGCGCACTGCTGCGCGAACGCGAGATCCAGAGCCTGCGCGCCGAGATCGAGACCCTGCAGGGCCGCGAGCGCGAACTCGAACAGACCCAGATCCAGTTGCGCGACCGCCTGCTGGCGTCCGAGCAACAGCGCGAAGACGCCCAGCGTGCCCTGTACATGGCCCATCGCGGCGTGTCCGAACTCGCCGGCCAGTTGCAGAGTCATCAAGGCCGCCTGGATTCGGCGCGCAACCGCATCGAGAAGATCGATGCCGAACTCGAACAACTGCTGCTCCTGATCGACGCCGGCGGCGAACAGGCGCGCGAAGCGCGCACCCGCCAGGAAGCGGCGATCGAGCGCATGGGCGAGCTGGAAGACACGCGCCTGGAACTCGAATCCGAGCGCCGCCGCTTGTTCGAAGCGCGCGACGCCGCCCGCAATGCCGCCCGCGAATCGCGCGACGCTGCGCATGCATTGAGCCTGACCCTGGAAACCCAGCGCGCCCAGATCGCCGGCCTGAGCCAGGCGCTGGAGCGCATGGGCGGCCAGCGCGGCCAGCTCGATTCGCGTCTCGGCGAACTCTCGGCTCAGCTCGCCGACGGCGACCAGCCGGTGGTCGCGCTGGAAGAACAGCGCCAGGTCGCGCTGGAACAGCGCGTCATCGCCGAACACGACCTGACCGCCGCGCGCACCGCGCTCGACGGCATCGACAACGACCTGCGCAAGTTCGAACAGACCCGCCAGCAACGCGACGAGCAGGCCCTGCAGCAGCGCGAAGCCATCGGCCAGCGCCGCCTGGAGCAGCAGGCGCTGGTGCTCAAGGCCGAAACCCTGACCACCGCCATCGCCGAGGCCGGGGCGGTGCTCGAAGACGTGGTCAACGGGCTCGACGAGAACGCCGAACCGCAGACCTGGGAACGCACGGTCGCCGAACTCGACGGCAAGTTGCGCCGCCTGGAACCGGTCAACCTGGCCGCGATCGCCGAACACGCCGAGGCGGCGCAGCGCAAGGATTACCTCGACGCCCAGTTCACCGACCTCAACACCGCGCTGGAAACCCTGGAAGATGCGATCCGCAAGATCGACCGCGAGACCCGCGGCCGCTTCAAGGACACCTTCGACCGGGTCAATTCCGGCGTGCAGGAGCTGTATCCGCGCCTGTTCGGCGGCGGCCACGCCTACCTCGAACTGACCGGCGAAGATTTGCTCGACACCGGCGTGGCGATCATGGCGCGTCCGCCCGGCAAGCGCGTATCGAACATCTCGCTGCTGTCCGGCGGCGAGAAGGCGATGACCGCGGTGGCGCTGGTGTTCGCGATCTTCCGTTTGAACCCGGCGCCGTTCTGCCTGCTCGACGAAGTCGACGCACCGCTCGACGAAGCCAACGTCGGTCGTTTCACCGCGATGGTCAGCGAGATGAGCGAACAGGTACAGTTCCTGTTCGTGAGCCACAACAAGGCGACGATGGAAGCCGCGCAACAACTCTCCGGCGTGACCATGCGCGAGCCCGGCGTCAGCCGTCTCGTGTCGGTCGACCTGGCCGAGGCGACGCGCCTGGCCGGTGCGGCCTGAGCCGCGCACGAGCCGGGTAGGTCCCGGTTACGTGCCGGGAATGGAGAATCGGCAATGGTTTACAACCGATCGCTCCGTTCTGTCGTGCCATCATCCATCGTCTGATTTGAATCTTCGGAGCGGGAAACAGGAAACACAGAATCGCAAGCCGCCATCGTCGCTTTCCGATTCCCGATTTCCCGTTCCCGATTCCCGCACCACATAGGAGCAACCGATGTCCGACGTGACACTGCTGCGGATCGGCATCCTCATCGCCGGTCTGATCCTGATCGGCGCGATCGTGTTCTTCGGCCGCCCGCGCAAGCCGGGGCAGGGCAAGCGCGTCGCCCGTGAGGAAACGCCGCGTACCGGCGAACGCAAGCCCGGCACCCGCCAGGAGCCCTCGCTGGGCGAGCAGATCGAAAACGAGCTCGGCGAAGCCTCGGCGGTGCCCGGCGAGGCCACCACCCAGGCCGAGCTGGAACTGTTCGACCGCACCCTGGAAGGCGGCGCCAACGCCGCCAACAGCGATCTCGGCCGTCGCGTCAGCGAAGAGTTCGACAAGATCGTGACCCTGTACCTGGCTGCGCGCGCCGGACAGAAGCTGCACGGCCCCGACATCGTCGTCGCCGCCGAGAAGGCCGGCCTGGTCTACGGCCACATGGGCGTGTTCCACCGCCTGGTCGAAGGCCATCCCGAGCGCGGCCCGGTGTTCAGCGTCGCCAACATCATGAAGCCCGGCAGTTTCGACATGGCGACGATCCAGTCGCTGGAGACCCCGGCGGTCGCGTTCTTCCTGACCCTCCCGGCGCCGATCCCGGCGCTGGACGCCTGGGAAACCATGCTGCCGACCGCGCAGCGCATGGCCGAACTGCTCGACGCGGTAGTGCTGGACGAGCAGCGCAACGCCCTCGGCCGCCAGCGCATCGCTCATTTGCGCGACGAACTGCGTGCTTACGATCGCCAGCGCGAGGCGCCACCGTTGAGTAAGCCGACGCGTTGGTGATGGGGGGGGCGGCTTGCGCCGCTCTTGCCCTGAATTCGGCGATCTGCCTTTGCCGTTGCCGAGATTTTGATCTGCTCTGCTTTATGGCCTTGCTTTGCCGCTTTGCCGGTCAAATGAAGACCCGTAGGGCGGCCCGCAAGGATGCGGGCCGTGCGCAAGCAGGCCATGGATGGCCTGTCTGGAGCATCCCTGCGTTGGCTTCGATCGCGCGGGCTTGTGCCCTTGCAAGGAAGGCCTTTTCTTTGGTTAGCTTTGACCGAAGGAACTCCCTGTGGGACTTTTGGGCCAGCAAAAGAAAGTAACCGGCCGCGTTAGCGGACGGAAGCTTTGCTCTTGCTTGAAGGCAGCGCCGGAGGCCGACAGAGCGTGGTCGCGACTCGCGTCGCTCCTACCCTAGAAGCAGCGATCACGACGCCTCAACCGCGCACCGCTCCCGGCTGGAGCCAGGGGGTAGGAGCGGCGCAAGCCGCGACCGCGCTGCGACGGTCTTGCGGCGTCTCTCTCAAGCAAGACCGAGATCTAGATCTAGATCAAACGCCAAGAGCTTCCGCCACTAAAGCGGCGGGTTACTTTCTTTTGTCTAAAGCAACAAAAGAAAGGTAAGGCGGTCTCTAAGCTTAAGTGCATCACCCACCGAAGGGTTCTGCACATGGGCCACCACTACACCCA